>CAYMXM010000018.1:0-22305 GCA_964394065.1 uncultured Pirellula sp.
CCTCTCCCCGAAGCGGGGCGAGGGGAGCGGAGATATAAAGCGCGGTGCGTGCCGAAACTAAAAACACGGAAGTTATTTCGGGACTGTTCCTTAAGACACCATCTCTGGAGCGAACGATCAGCTCGGTGGCACCTTGCGTGAACGTGTTATGGGCCAAGCCGAGCGATCGAACTACCGTTCCTGCAACTCTTGTAAATCTTGTCGAAAAAGAGCGACGAATGAGTTCATGACGGCAAACAATCCTTCTACAGAATGAGGCAATCGATCGCGTTTGGGAGGACCTCCAGCGTGAAGCGATAGATTGGCTTCGGTGGAGGTTCCCCGTCGAGATGGATTGGAATCGGGGATGATGATGCAATCTCCAGCCGACGACATCTCGATCGCTCAATTTCAGGATGGGAATTCGGAATGTTTCCTCGCAACATCGCCGGAAAATACCATGCGAGTTCTATTCGACTTAGCTGCCCTAGTTTTAGTACGTCAAAGAGTCCGTCATCTAATACGGCATCTGGATGAAGTGGATAACTACCTTCTCGCTTTCCAATCGCAGCACTCAACATAAGAGCTGAGACTTCCGTGCTCGGGCCATCATCCATTTGCAGTACTAGTTGCCTTGTCTTGAACTGAGGGCCAAGCTCCATGGCCAATGCGCTTGTGTATCTGATTCTGGCGGGCAAGCGTCGCATGGAAAGAGCCCGATCGGCAACCGCTCCGGCGAGTCCTACCCCTGCGACATTGGCGAAGTATCGACAGTTGCCATCGAATTTCAAGATCCCAACGTCGACTCGAAATCTCGAGTTTTTAGGGAGAGTCAATCCATCAAACGACGCCGCATAGTCGTTGGCGGTTCCAAGCGGGAGCCAAGCTAGGGCCGTTTGATTTTCCTTGTTTTTCATCAAGCCATTGAGAACTTCATGAATGGTTCCATCCCCTCCCACCGCAATGACCGCTTGAAGGCCGTCCAAACTGGCTTGATGTGCCAAAGCCTCAGCATGGCCTGTGGATTGCGTTACCTCCAATTGGACCGGTGCGCGAACGGAGGCGAACCGTTGAGACGCGGAGCGTCGCTTGCGTCCCGCATTAGGATTTGCGATCATAAGGTGTGAGATAGTCTGATTTTCAGGCATGATATGTCAAACGCCCGAGCCCGTACGTAATGTGAGTGAAATGAAATCGCCCCAAGCCCGGTATCATGAAGGTTCTAGCAAACGCACACTTGTTTTCGAGACATGCTGTGTGTTAACAGCCTATGGTCTCATCCTGTTACACTTGTACCGGATTTCGAATCATTTTTCACTATGGCATTGGGATTGTCTCTTCGCCATTCTGCTCGGATGGCTTGCAGCGGACTTGGCAAGTGGAGTCGTTCATTGGCTGGCAGATACGTGGGGGAGCGAATCGATGCCATGGCTTGGCCCTCGTTTCCTAACCCCGTTTCGCGTGCACCACGTGACACCGCATTCCTTCCTTGAATGCAAGTTTATGGATACCAACGGTGATACTGCAATGATTGGTATCCCTTTTCTTCTTTCCATCTTGATTTTGCCGATTGCCACTGCAACTGGTTTTTGGTGGACGATTTTTGCGACAGCGTTCTGTGCGTTCGCAATCCCAACCAATCAAATTCATCAATGGGCACATATGCCGCATCCCCCACGATGGGTAAGTTGGCTGCAGCAATCTGGCCTAATTCTCTCTTCCAGTGCGCACCGCAAGCATCACTCGGGAGAGCATGCTCAAAACTACTGTATCACGACTGGGTTCTGCAATCGGATTTTGGACCGCATCAGGTTCTTTCGATTTCTAGAGTGGTGTGTCACTCGAGCAACTGGATTCCAGCCACGCGAAGACGAACAGGTCAAATCACTTTGAAACGCAGAAGAAGGACTCCTAGCTTTGATAATTCTCCAGATCAAGTAACGACTCACAGTCGTGTTGATGGTGAGCCAGTAAAGTTCGGGACTGGTTGGATCAGCGGTGTTTTCGGAATTACACTTGGTATTTTCGGTTTAGGCGCCGTTCTTTGCATGCGTTTTCCGGATTTGCTCACAATGCCCGTTCTTCGGGACTTATACCCCCTCCCGCAAATCCGCATTGCATTGCACGTAGTTCTTCTAGTTGGGTTTCTGCTGGGCTTAGTGAGTTTGGTGCTAAGGAAAAAGCCAATTTTGGGCGGGATCGCCTGTACGCTCCCCATGGTGGCCGCCCTTTGCGGGGGAGCGGAATCATCCGTAAATGGGGAGGTTACTCCGGAAGGTCCTTTCCTGGGGCTGGACTGGTTTCTATTGAATCTTTTCGTATGGACGACTGTGTTCATACCACTAGAACGCATGTTTGCGTTAAGGTCGGATCAACCGATCTTTCGCCACGGTTGGCGTACGGACCTTACCTACTTTCTAGTGAGCTCGATTTTTATCCAATGGACGACAATTGCGACACTCCGGCCCGCGGAAGCTCTCTTTTCTTGGGCTGTCGTCGACAAGGATTGGAGAGCTCAAGTCGGAATGCAGCCGGCACTATTACAGCTCATAGAAATACTTTTGATCACGGATTTCGTGCAGTACTGGGTTCATCGAGCATTCCATCGGATACCTGCGCTGTGGCGATTTCACCGAGTGCATCATTCCGCGGAAGCGATGGACTGGCTTGCGGGTTCCAGATTGCACATCGTTGATGTTCTGCTAACGCGATCCCTTACCTATATCCCTTTATTCGCTTTGGGATTTTCGGAAATGGCGTTGGGAATTTACGCTGTTGTTGTTTCCGTGCAAGCCACGATGATCCATGCGAACATTCGCTTTCGATTCGGCTTGTTACGATACCTTTTTGTCACCCCTCAATTTCATCATTGGCATCATAGCGACCAGCCAGAGGCCATCGACAAAAACTTTGCTGTCCATCTACCCCTCTGGGACTATCTTTTCGGCAGTTACTTCATGCCCAAAAACAGGTGGCCTCGTAGCTATGGGATCCATGGCAAACGAATTCCTGACGGTTACCTAAGGCAGTTTCTATCAGCATTTCGTCGAGACAATGGCCAGTCCGACGAAGACTCATAGCAGCCCCCGCTCCCCACCGAATTTATTCGGCAGGTTCGGATTTGGTAGAATGGGCTTTCTTGCCTTGTCTCTTCTGACAAGATTTTCAGGATGAGCAGGATTCGAGATCGTGGAAATTGGACAATCCTGCAACTATTGTAAATCTTGTCAAAAAAGGGACACGAAGGGGCAACCACATTCCTCTTATCTTCTACGTCAATATGCTGCGATTATTTTTTCTAACCTCGACCTTGCTTGCGGCTTTCATGCCCTTGGTAAATCGATGCATGGCCGACTCTCCATCTTCAGGCGACCGAATCCGGCTTGTGGTTCTGACGGATATCACTAGTTTGACTGCAGGAGTCGCGGAACCGGATGACGGTCAATCGTTGATCCGCTTGCTGCTGTATGCCAACGAGTTGGATATCGAAGGTTTCGTCGCTTCCTCGAATCTCGAGCATGGGCAATCGGTCCGTCCGGACTTGATCCGCCAAGCGATCGAGGCCTACGGATCGGTCCATGAGAATCTTCTATTGCACGACAGTCGGTACCCACATGCAGCGGGTTTGGCTAAGGTGGTTCATAGCGGGCAACCCATTGCAGGCCCGAAACTCCCGATTAACAGCAGTATTGGCGAGGATAAGGATACGGAAGGTTCCGAATGGTTTATCACGGTTGTCGATCGCCCCGATCCACGTCCGGTTTGGGTCCTCATCTGGGGTGGTTCTGCGGACCTAGCGCAGGCTCTCAGGAAGGTACACGCAACAAGAACCAAAGAAGAATTAGAGCGATTCATTGCCAAGCTACGGATTCTTTCCATATCCGATCAAGACTCGACCGGCCCCTGGATACGGGAGAACTTCCCCGGTCTCTTTACGGTCACACAGTATCGGGCTTACCGGGGAATGTACCGAAGTGGAGACGTTGCCCTCACCTCTTCGGAATGGGTAAAGACACATATCCATGGACACGGTGCGCTCGGAGACCTATACCCGGATTACAGGGGAGGTGATATCTGGACCAAACGGTTGGGGCCCGTTCGGGGGATCAAAGAGGGAGACACCCCTTCCGTCCTGGCCCTAGTTCCCAACGGATTGGGAGATTTGGATCAGCTATGGTTAGGAAGCTGGGGGGGACGCTTTGAGGGAGAGGGGAATCACTACACGGACGTACCCGATTTCGATTGGGACAAACGAGGTTTCGATACGAGTAACGATCCCGATCCCCGCATGTCCCCCGTCTACAGATGGCGCCCCGCATTTCAAGCCGATTTCCAATCGCGATTGGACTGGTGTGTGCGACCTTACGGTGAAACCAACCATCCACCAGTCGTTCGCATTGTGGGAGAACGGATCCGGCAGGCGAACGTGGGAGAGGTCGTGGAATTAGACGCGGAAAGTTCCACCGATCCCGATGGAGACAATCTCGAATTTGCTTGGAGCGTGTACCCGAACCGAGATAGTGTCGAATACTCAAGCGCGCTCGATTCTCTAGACTCGGCCAAGGCGCGATTGACCGTTCCTGTTCAATGGAAAGGAAAAACGATTCCCCTCCTTTTGACGGTAACCGACCAAGGAGCCCCTCGCCTCACTCGCTACGGTCGAGTGATGTTGGTGATCGAATAGGAAGCTCGGCTTTAACAACTAGTTTTACTTGATATGGACCGCGGTCACCTTTGCCATAAAGCTGGACATATGGAGCTCATACGGCGAAGAGGGTTCTTCAACGCAACCCACGGATGTAATTTGAAAAAAGCAACTACTACGATCGCAATCGGTTTGTTCCACATAACGTAGCTCATCATCCAACGGCTCTTTCTGGGGCATCGATTTCAACCCTCTAGCTGGTGGGAAAAAAGTAGCGTTGCGACAATTCTAGGCGGTCCGCAGATCTGCGATAATCGGTGGAATCTGTGGATTATAAGAATTCATCCGCAGATTTCGCAAATTATCGCAGATTGCAGACAGGCAGATTGCAGACAGGGAGTTGGATAGATTGACCGAAATCAAAAGTTAACGCAGGGGCGCGGAGAAAAACATCGTTGCGTCTCTGCGTCTCTGCGTTTCCTTCTCCATTCTATCCTTAAAACTATGCGTTGCGCACGGCTTGCTCGATCGTTGCGATGTCGATCTTTTTCATTTGCATCATGGCGTTGAAGGCTCGGTTTGCTGCTGCTGGGTCGGGCCCCATGACGGCTTGAACTAGGGCTGCTGGTGTGATCTGCCAGGAGACACCCCATTTGTCTTTGCACCATCCGCAATGACTTTCTTCACCGCCGTTGCCGACAATCGCATCCCAATAACGATCCGTTTCGGCTTGGTCGCTCGTGGAGACTTGAAACGAGAAAGCTTCGGTGTGCTTGAAGGCTGGTCCGCCGTTAAGGCCGATGCAGGGGATCCCCAACACTGTGAACTCGACTGTTAGTACCTTCCCTTCTTTGCCACCCGGATGGTCCCCCGGTGCTAGGTGGACTGCACCGACGGACGAATTTGGAAAAGTCCTTGCGTAGAATCGTGCCGCCTCCTCGGCGTCGGTATCGTACCAGATACATACCGTATTTTTGGGAATCTCTGTTATTCCATGGGCATCATCGGACCAGACCGCGAATTCATTGCCACTCGGCTCCGTGAAATGAAAGCGGCGGCCACCGGGGAAACTGAAGATCTGCTTCACGATTGCTCCTCCCGCGTCGAACACTTTTTCAAGGGTCTTCTCAAGATCCTTGCTGTAGAAAACGAGAAGCGCCGCGCCGTGCGTCGTGCTGGAACATTGGTCGGCCTTGAAGAAACCTCCATCCAGCCCCTGCCCCGAGAAAGCCGTGTATTCGGGGCCGTAGTCTACAAAAGACCAACCGAATACCTTCTCAAAGAAGTTCTTCGTTGCTCGCAAATCAACCGACGGAAACTCAACATAGTTCAGCTTTTCATGTTCGTTCATATTGTTCACCCTTGTGATGGAGTTGGATGTGGATGGTTGTTTGTCGAACGAAGAACTACGAGATCGACATGGAAGTTATCCGATTTTAAGAATCGCTGTTGATGCGAGGAAGCCCACCGTGCGGGGAATCGCTACGCGATTGGCCTTAGCTTGCTCACTCGCTCAAGGACGGATTGGTTACAACCGTACAGTTGGGGAGTGCGTCACGAAGCTGTTGGAGGTCGGCTTCCGCAAGGTCCAATCCAGCGAGCTTCAAATCTTTCAGCTTTGTCAGACGCCGTAGATCCAACAACGCAAATCCATCTAAGTCTGTGTAGCTCAGGTCAAGGGATTCGACCGATGCTAGGCTCCCGAGCAAAGGGGCCACGGCGCTGGTGATCTTCGTGCGAGACAGGTCGAGTTTCCGCAATCCGCGGAGCCCTTCCAGACCATCGATATCGGCCAACAGCGTATTCGAAAGGTTGAGTTCTTCGAGTTGGTGGAGCGCAGCCAACTGGGGCAACGTCGAGATCGGATTGCCTGATAGATCAAGCTGTTTCAATGTGGTGAATCGTGGCAAATGGGTCAGTTCCCGATCAGCAATCTCCTGGATACGGGACAGGCTCAATCGTTGAACAGTCTCGATCGCTGAGCTCTCGCCAAGATTGGACGAGTCAACCGTTATCGCTCGACCATCGCTCCCTTCCATTTGCGCGGTCAAGTCAGATGCCCAGAGCAATGCCTTTTGGTCAGGAGTCGCAGAGATTCGGCGATGAAGTTCATCGCGTGTGAGAGGGACGGAGCGCCCGCCTGGGTATCGGATCGTGTGGGTGATATACCGATCGATGACCTTGGGGGAATGCAGGATCTCGCCAGCGGCATTGATCGCCAACGCTGCGCCATCATCAAACGCAATTCCTGTCCAAAGGACTTGCGACTTTTCCTGATCGATCACCCCCACGCCGGTTAGTGGCTGTGGGGATCGTTCCATTCCACCCAACCACAACAAACGAGGTCCGTGCTGAGTTTGCTTCTGGTTGGACTGCCCGACAAACGGAAGTATCGGCATTCTAATTCGCCCGACGATCTCTCCGCTCCCATTTTCGATAAGCTCATATCGACGCTGCAATGTTAGGAGTTGTTCCGAGTCGGCAAATGCGCTGAGCATCTCTTCACGGCGCTCATCATGCCCCGCAACATCAAAGTCGTGAATCGTACGATCAAGACTCTCCATATCGACAATATGAATCCGGTGCTTGTCTCCGGCCGAATCACTGCTGCGATAGGCCAACCATCGTCCATTTGGGCTCCAACTCGGTTGCGATATCTGCTCATAGCGAGGCGAACGCCAGATGGGTTCTACCTGCCCATCGGCATACAAATGGACTCTTTGCTCTGAGATTGAATTCAGTGTGAATTGCTTCCCATCAGGGGACCAAGTGGGGGCTTGCGTGCGGACCTCATCAAACTGACGAATGACTTGCCCCTCGGAAGAAAGCATGGCCATCGTCATGAACCCTGCAGGAACCAGCAACCGGTCGTCGCGTGAGTTCCAAGCGACACCATAGATATCGGGGGAACCGGGGACTGTTGGCTGGAACCGGAGGGGTTCTCCTTCAGCGCTCCATTGCAAAAGCGCAGCCTGTGTCCATGCCTCCCCGTAGTAGACAGAGACGCCCCCGTCAGCGCGAAATGTTGCGGAGAGAGGGCCGAGCGGTTGTGGGTATTCCGGAGTCGAAAGCTGGCGTCCACCAGGATGGAATCGCCGAATGGCACCGATATCGGAGTGCCATCCACTGTTGTGGCGACTGAGAAGAATGATTTCATCATCCGCTGGCCAATAGGGCTGAAGCGAACTCATCACCAGTGGATCAGTCGAAGGCAATTCCAGTTGCCTAATGACAGCAAGCGTCTCGGCATCACGCACCCTCCGCTCGGAATCAACAAGGTATCGCCGATCCGGTGACCATGCGACAGCCAGGATACGGGTGTCGAATGCAGCCAGACGATTTCCTGCAGCGTCCCGAAGTTCGGTACGCGGGGCCGAACTCCCGTAAGCAACAAGAATTCGCGAACCATCTGGAGACTCTGAGAAATTCCCCCACTGGTCGGGCTCCCATGCGTCCATGGCCAGAACATCACTCACCGTCGCTGAGGGTGGATGCCACTTGCAAAGTTTACCGTCCGCCGTAAGGAACAGCGCGCTTTCATAGTCGGACCGACTCATGGCACTCTGCAATATCTTTGTGAAACCGGCAGGTGCGTTCCAGTTCCATCGAACCTTGCCCTGTTGATCAACGACCGAGAGAGTCGATTCGCTGGTCAGGAGAAGATGCTCTTCATCAGCCAACCACTCCAGCGTGGCATAAACCTCTTGTGGATTGCGCCAAGCGGAGAGCAATCGCCCGTCTCTTCGCCGGATTTCGACGTTCGCTCCGTACTGGGAAATCAACGCCACCTTTTCTCCAGAGGGAGAGAACTGGACGGCCTGCCATCCAACGACCTGAGAGTCGCTGGGGACGAAAACTTGAGTGATCTTCCCACTGTGACGGTTGGCGACGATAGCGTGATCGAAGGTCGTCCAAGCGATTAGCTCTCCTTGGGGATCGAGGTCGCAGGGGCGAACATGTTCGCGCGCGATCAGCCGCCCTGAAGCCGGTCGGAGAAGTCGTAGCCGCCAGTCGAACAGTTGATCCACGATCGGGGGAAGGGTGGCTTTGCTGGCCTGAACCTCCGCAGAACCTCGCGAGAAGGGCTTTGCAAAAACGGGCTTTCTTTCAATGCGCACGATCGTCGAAGCGTCGGCACCGACTTCGACACGATCTGGAAGCACTCGAAAATTGTTTGCAGCTTCCCCAGCGATTTCCACCTCCCAGCTTCCGGCGAGCAGGTGCAGCGGTCCATTGGTTCCCCGTTTGACTTCGAGCGACTTCACCGCAGCCCCATCCAGTTGTTTGACGGAAACGGAGAGCTGTTCATCACTCGACTCGATGATCAACCTCCCCTCATCAGGAAGGGATAATTGCAACAAGATCCCAGCTAGAAACGCGACGAGGCCAAGGCCTCCCGCCCCTACCAGCATGTGCACCAAGCGTGGTGGCCAAAACCTTGACTCCCGTCGCCGGGGCTGAGCCTTCTCGACGGCTTCAGGAGCGCCACTCCTATCGGCCCATATTTCATCTGCCGGAGGTAAACCACTCCAGGGAGACAATAGGGTGATCAATTGTTGCATCGAGCCAATTCGATCATCCGCATTTTTGGCCAAGGCCCTATCCAGCACCTGTGCAAGTTCCTTCGGCACATCGGGGCGGATGCTTCGGACCGACGGTACAGGATCGTGTAGGATCGAAGCAATCCTGGCAACGGTGCTCTTCGACTCGGTACGATACACCTCTTGCCCCGTGAGGAGGAAATACAAGGTTGCTCCCAGTGAGTAGACATCCGCCCGCTCATCAACCGACTTAGAGTCCCGAATTTGTTCCGGGGGCATAAACCCCAGAGTCCCAACGACCTCTCCCTCTTTCGTCAGTTCCTCGGCCCTATCAGAACTCTTGTCACCAGGGGTAGCGGAGGAAAGACGCGCCAGTCCCAGGTCGGACACCCGAACAATCCCCTGCCGGTCCACCAGTAGATTCCCCGGCTTCAAGTCGCGGTGCAGCACTCCCTGCTGATGGGCGTATTGCATCCCCGCCGCCCCCTGAAGGACAAGATTCACCGCGGCCCCGACCGAAAGTTGGCGGCCATCTGCTCGTAGCGTTCGCATGACTTGTGAGAGCGATGCGCCATCGACGTACTCCATCACCAGGTAAGGAATCCCATCTTGCTCGTCCGCATGGTGGGCCGAGACGATGTTCGGATGGCTCAGTCGTCCGATAGCTGCGATCTCCTGATGAAAGCGAGCCACCGCCTCCTCGCTTTGCAGACGATGCGCGTGGAGCACCTTCACCGCCTGCGTCCTGCCAAGCCGTGGATTCTCCGCTCGATAGACCTGCCCCATTCCTCCAGAGCCGAGGCATTCCAGCAATTTTAATGGACCAAGAGATTCTGGAATTTGAATCGCTTCGTCGTCAAGCCGTTTCGACAGCCGTTGAACCACCTCGATATCCGCAACCCGGCGTACCGAATCCTCCGAGATAGCACCATCCTCGGCCCCCTCTCCCCTTTGGAATAGAGCTGCAGCGCGGCGAATCGCTATCTCAAGTTCATCCGGCGTTTCCAACTCCGCCCCCCACAACGTATCCCTCTTCCAGATAGCTTCGTCGGACTGAGGATTCAGATTGGCAGGATCTAAATTGGCAGGATTTGCATCAGCATCAGGATTGTGAGGAGGTTGATGGTTCACAGGAGGACTCGCATTCCCGAAGATTGTCTAGTTAGATCCCCCACCACCACCTCACCCAACGCCTGACTCGACGCATCGGTGGCAAGAGGGAGGACGCGAAGCGTCCACCCATCACAAGCCGTGGCGTTAGCGAGGGACAGCGTCGCGAGTGAACGTGCCCTTGTCGGGAATAACTCAGGTGCGGGGTGGCACGCCCCTGAGGCACGAAGGGCGTGCTATGAGCCCTTGGATGGGCCACCTATTTCCCAGCGTTATACCTCGCTTACGCCACGGGTTGTGATGGAGGTTCGTGAAGGAATCGCTACGCGAATTATAACCCGAGGCCGTTACGGCACTTCTGAGTCATTTTCGTCTTCTTTGGGAAAATTATCTCTTTCCTTTTGGATTCGCTTCTTCACACGATAAACCGCTTGGCGAACTCCATTGGGCTGCATCCCCAGCTCGGTGGCAACTTCAGGTCCGCTTCGCTCCTCGACAACGAAAAGCCAAAAGGCACGCCAAACATGTGCCTCAAAATCGGGTTCGATTTCCTGGAGAATATTCCGCATCAAAAGGGAATCGAACGACTGTTGCTCGGTCGAGTCCACTGCGGCGTCCGGGAATTCCTGCTCTTCAGATACCTTTTGAAAACCACTCCCACCAAGTGAATGAGGTTTGCTCAAATAGCGTTCTCGATGGCGGATCGACTCTTTTCGAGCGATGGCATAGACCCAATGTCGCAGCCGTTTTCTCGCCCCATCTCGCTCAAATCGTCCTATCCCTCGATGAACCCTCGCCAGAACATTCTGGGTGGCTTCCTCGGCATCTTGCAGACCAAATCCTCGTTGCTGGAAATACTGCAACAGGGTTCTCCCCCAGAGGTGAAAGAATCTCTCCCAATCCGCCGGGTCACCACGCCGCATCCCAGAAACCAGAGATGGCGAGCTCAAAGTGCGATCATCGTCCCTTCGCGCACGATCCAAGTCCCCAGTATCTCTCGTTGATTCTGCCACGTCGTCCACAGCAACCTGTTACAGGACAATGAATTGGAACCTCCTCGCCTTCTCCCCAGATGGTAATCGTCTGCCCGACAGATCGCAATCCTACGAGCAACAAATCCCTTCGCGTAACGCCAGCGGGTTAGAACCTCTATAGGAACAACTCCCCTCACTCCTGGACCGCACGGTAATCCACCGACAAGTTTTTCGCATGTACTTCACGAATCAGCAGGTAGAGAGAGCACAAATATGAATCGATCGAAAGCATCCCAAAGACGTGAAAAAAAGAGACGCATGCGAAATCTCACTTTTGAGACACTTGAGGTTAGGAGAGTCCTGGCATCCGTTTGGCAGAACCCCGTCCGGGAGCTCGATATCGACAACGATCTCTCAGTCGATCCGCTGGACGTACTCAACATCGTCAACAAGATCAACGCGACGCAGGGCGATTTTCGCCTAGGACCTCGGACAAATTCGCTCGATTTTTACTTCGACACAGACGGAGATGGGTATATCTCGCCTCTCGATGCACTCAATGTTATCAACGCCATCAATGGTGGAGTGCGTCCATACTATCCAATCATTCGTACTCCAGGAACCTCCGAGCCCGCCCCCGCTGGCTTTACAAGCATACCTGCACTTCAACTACCAGGCACTAAGGGAGATACGTGGGAACTCTTATTTGAGATTCAGTCCCAATCAAAACAGTTTCACGAGCTCGGCGTATTCTCAATCGACAACGGGGCTGGTGATATCGGCGAAGTGAACCCGACGGATCCTAACTATCCCTTCAAAGCGTTTGCCTCGCTGCGTCAACCACTCTTTTCGCACCGAGGAGCGGAAACGTCTCGAAACTCCGCGATTGCGGAAGGGGGGGAATGGATCTCGGTTTATGTACTGCAACCGTCAAGCCCTTTTGCAGACCCACACCAACATCTACAAATCGTCGATAGGACAGAAAGTTCCTTCACGTTGAAATGGGCTGAGCGAGCATCTACCTTCGACCCATTAGAGCGTTTCGAAGACGCGGTTATTTCAGTCACCGTTCGCCCCATCAATCGAAACCCTCTTCTCGAAGCAAAGCCACCCACCCAAATCCGAGCGGGCTCTGTCTACAAAACTAGCATTCAAACCTTTGATCCAGACGGTGATCAGGTTTCCTACCGCCTCTTGATGGGACCAAACGGCATGAGGATAGATGCTGCGACTGGATTACTTTCGTGGGAAACTCGGATCGAAAACATTGGCCGTCATCAAATACAAGTCGAGGTTTCCGACGGAAGAGGCGGCGCCAGCGCGCAGGCGTTCGACATAGAAGTTCTCCCCTCTCTTCTCAACCAACCTCCCGTCATCACAAGCCGTCCCAACGTCACCCTAAAGCTGGACGCAGATTCTATTCCCTTCGCGTCCAATGCAATTTCCATGGAAAACTGGACACCGTTGACATTCCCCTTGGGAGAGCAGCATCCGAGCGGCTGGCAGCTCGTCCGAAACAACCAGGAAGCAGTCCAAGTGGAATCATTCCTGCCAACGATGCTGCTGAGCGATTTTGAGATCTCCAATCATCGCTTTGAAGTTCGCACCAATAGCAATTATTACTTTGGTAATGGTTTCTTTGGGATTGTGTTTGGCTACCAAGACGATCGCAACTTTTATCTTTTGGATTGGAAGCAAGGTGACGACGACAACCACATGGGAATGGCTCGCAATGGGATCAGTATAAAAAAGTTCTCGGCCACGACTCCTCTAAGCGAAGCAGATCTGTGGATGACCGATGTTCCTTCTTCCGTAGGAAAGCTTTTGTTTCACCAAGATCACAGTTGGGATCGATCGGAGTACCGAATCACATTGGATCAAACGCATGGAAAACTACGGGTGCTCATTGAGGGTAACGATCAGTTCATCGAACAAATTGAGCTTTCCGTCCCCGAACTAACCGGTGGTCGCGTAGGTCTCTATACCAATAACCAAGCTCCGAGCGCTTTTCATCACATATCGACCAAGCTGCTAGGGGGAGCAGGCTACCAATATTCCGTACATGCGACAGATCAGGACGCTGACAATCTTCGCTTTCGCCTCGTCGCAGGTCCTAGTAACATGGCAATCGATCCTAGGACTGGGCATCTTACATGGCAACCAACCTATCAAGATCGGGGAGATCACGCTGTAGCAATAGAAGTGGACGACGGCAACGGCGGTACCGCTCTCCAGGAATATGTTCTTTGCGTCTATGCGGATATCGAGAACGGTGCGCCTCGAATCATTTCTAGTCCCGTCATCGACTACAACACGCAATCCATAGAACCTTACACCTATCAGGTTCAAGCGGTCGATCCCGAGGGGAATCCACTTCGTTTTTCATTGATCGAAGCACCCGACGGAATGCAAATCGATCCGTCAACCGGACTCATCGTTCTCGATAATGTCGATGCCAGGAATATTCCCGGTGAATTTTACTCCCCCCCAAGGGCCTTCCACCATGGAGCCGGTGGAGTAGGAACCGTCAGAGTCCGCGTCGATGATGGGTTGGGTGGATTTGATGAGCAAATGTTCGAGCTTTTCGCCTATGATTCCTTACCTGCTTCGATCAGCGGATTTGTCTACGAAGACACAAATCGAAACGGAATACTCGACTCGACCCTCGTCCTTGGGGCTGCCCCCTACTTGGTGTTTGTCGTCGATAACTCTTGCAGTATGGATGACCCGTTTGCAGGTGAAACCATAGGGGACTTGAACGGGGATGACAGATACGATTCTCGACTTGATGCCGCATTAAAAGGAATCAAACTTCTGCTGGAACGTCTTGCGAATTCGCCTTCTCAAAGTCGAGCCAAGGTAAGCATCGTCGGTTTAGATGTTCCATTCGACATGGATCCTATAGAGGAAGGTGTTCAATACTTTACCGATTTGTTTTCGGACAAAGACGGAAATGGAATTCGAGATTACGAAGATTCTTTTCAAGCGATGTATACTTTCTGCGGTGGAACCGACTACGAGCAGGCATTGAAGAATGCCTTGGAAGTACTGTCCACGAGTACGGCTCCCTCCGATCCTCGCAACGTCTTGTTTATGACGGATGGTCTTCCGGAAAGGAGCGGGCCCTACCTTGATGAAGTGGAAACACTCCGTTTGCTGGGAGTCAACCTCCAAGGAATAGGTATTGGGAGAGACACGGTCAGCGATTACTTGAGGGAGATAGATCCCGTCCCTTACGAAATCAGCCACACAGCGCAGCTCCTCGAGTTCTTCAACGGCCATGACATTAGCGGTTTCGATGCGATTGAGCCTCTCCTTTCGGGATGGACCGTTTACCTTGACAAGAATTTGAACGGAATCCGCGACCAAGACGAACCGTTTCGCGTCACGAGTTCGGACGGTTTCTACGAGTTCGAGGATTTGACCGCAGGTCGCTACGTCGTACGGGTCGAAGTTCCTTCCGGCTGGGGGCAGATTACTCCTATCCGTAGTTATTATGCCCCCGTCCTGTTTGGTGGAGAAACACGACAATCACTCAATTTCGGGAACGAACAAGTAGTGGGGACCCTTGAGAATCGCGCCCCTCTTTTCGTCACAGAACCCTTCACTTCAATCGAAATCGGTTCGACGTACCGGTATGACGCGATCGCTCAAGATCCTGAATCCCAGCCGATTCGCTACCAACTATCTCTTGGACCAACGAATGCTTCCATCCACCCAATACTGGGGACATTGCTTTGGAAGCCATCCCTACAGGATGTGGGAATACACAATTTCATGATCAGGGCTGTAGATGCGCAAGGTGGTTCGACAATTCAAACCTTCCAAGTTAAGGTCAGCCCTTCCAATCAACCTCCTGTAGTTACCAGCCAAGCCCCCACGGTTTGGCCAATGGGTCACCTCGGTCAGTATCAAATCCGAAGCATTGATCCGGACGGAGATGCCATTCGCTATAGCCTTAGAAATGGTCCAGAAGACGCGATCTTGGATCCTGTAACAGGCCGCTTCGAATGGAGGCCAGACTCAAGCTATCGTGGCATTGTGATGTCGGATGGCCCCATCGCCTACTGGCCGTTCGATGAGCTATCCGGCGCAACCATGTTCCATGACATCAGCGGCAATGGGTTTCATGCCATCGCGAACGAACCGTTGGAAAAATCCGATGGCGCTCTCAGCGGCATTACAGGGGATTCCATCGTAGTTCAAAGTGGAGTGAGTATCGAAGCACCAACCGCCAAGGGCCTTCCTCTGCTGAATTTTTCCGTGGAGGCCTGGATTAAGACAGCCGAGTTGAATAGCACTGGAATCGCATCGCTGACACATCCAAACAGCGGTTTATCGGTAAGCTTATTGCTAGGTTCTTTTGGAGTAGATTACCTCAGCTTCTACGATCTATCCGTTACATTTCCCGACGAGCTTACGTGGGGAGAGTGGCATCATGTCGTGGGGATATTCGATGTCGATTTCCGGTCCCTTTACATTGATGGATCGCTCGTAGGCCATACCGAGAACTCGATTCGCCCCGTCGACTTGCGTGGAGGTTTTGATATTGGTCTGCCGTTTTATTGGCATGGGACGACGATGATCGATGAGATGGCGATATATGATTACCCTCTTCGCCACGAGCAAGTCCAGAGCCATTACTTGGCTAAATCTCAACCCAGCCGCATGGTGGAGGTCGAAGTCACCGACAGTCGCGGTGCCTCGACTGTGCATGCGTTTGAAATGTTAGTTGAGGAATCGTACTCGAACGATCCACCTATCATCATCGATAACTTGCCCAAAGCCATCGGTGCTGGAAGGCCATTCCTCCATCCGATTGTGGTCCGGAATCACGAAGGAGACCGGCTCAGCTTTAGACTGATATCAGGACCGGAAGGGCTACGAATTAGTTCCGAAGGACATTTGCAATGGACTCCGTCGACTACACAAGTCGGGATGCAGACCTTGGAACTGGAAGTGAGCGATTATTTGGGAGGAACCTCCCGGTTGAGCACCACGTTGGAGGTGATAACTTCGTTGCTTGAGGAGCGATTCGCGATCGATTCCTCCCCTCCTACCTCAACCTCTCTTCACACAGAACTGAGATATCAACCTAAGCTCAACGGCAGTAATGTTCATCCGGTGGTATGGTCGCTGCGACAGGCCCCCCTTGGAATGGTGATCGATCCTCAAACGGGGCTCGTAGTTTGGAGCCCATCAGGGGATCAGCTCGGAGTTAATTCGGTCGAGATTGTCGCCGTAAGTGTCGATTCGAAGCAAACGAATCAGATGTTTGTTATCGAGGTCGTGTGCCATGCAATGCCCCCACAAATTGATTCGACCCCCGGCGTGCGGGCGATCGCCGGTCAATCCTACAGTTATTGGGTCAACGCGGTTTCTCAAGATCCAATGCCGATAGTTGGGAGGCTGGTTCACGCGCCTCTTGGGATGACCCTGAATTCGCTTCATCAAGTGACTTGGACTCCGCGATTAGAACAAATAGGTATCCACTCGGTGGAATTGCAGTTTAGCAACGGTTCGCAAACCGTTGTTCAAACCTATTCGATCGAAGTCGTAGATCCTCGCCAACTGAATCAACCTCCCATCATCGATTCGGAACCTTCGTTTTTTGGAGTGAGCGGAAGTCTATATCGATACCAAATGCTTGCTCGCGACCACGAGGGGCAAACACTCACCTACTCGGCTAGCGGGTCCCTTCCGACAGGGGCAAGCCTTTCCAATGATGGGCTCTTGCTGTGGACTCCAACCGACGATCAATCGGGATCGCACCTTGTGTCGCTCCAGGTAACCGACGCAAACGGAGCCTTTGCCAACCAAACATTCCTGATTCAAGTCGACGAAAACGAGGCTCCCTTTTTTGTTTCTACTCCCCCAACGACTCTGGTTCGAGGTAGCCAGTATCAATATTTGGCCAAAGGGATCGATCCCGAAGGAGCCTCCATTCGCTACCGACTCATTTCAGGCCCAACAAGAATGAGCATGGATCTCGGGGGACGCATTCAATGGACCTCCTCGCCATTGGATGTCGGACCGATCGATGTGACCATTCAAATCTCCGATGATCGAGGTCGAGAGGAAAAACAGAGTTGGCAAATTCAAATGCTTACCGATACCTTGCCACCCACGGCATCGATTTCCGTTCACGTCCGAAACCGAACTATCGTCGAAAATTCTGAGCTGGACATCGGAACGATCTTTCGTGTTCGGGTTACTGGCTCCGACAACGTCGCCGTTTCCCAACGCGATCTCCGGGTCGACGGAAAAATTGTTTTATTGGACGAAGATGGCTTCGCTAATTTGATAGCGGATGCAATGGGTAGCATGACATTGGTCGGAACGGTACGCGATGCAGAGGGACTCGAAGCCCAAGATTCCCTGACGATCGGCGTAGTCGATCCTGCTATTCGTAACACCCCGGTACCAACAGACCCAATGTTACCTCCTAATCCCGGTCTTGCACCGACCGATAATGGGACACCGATCATTATTATTACTAGCCCAGAACCCGCTTCCACCGTTTCTGGATTGGTATCGGTTATCGGTACGGTCGACGACCCCGAAGACAATCTTTGGTTCTACCGCGTCTACTACGCGCGGGCAGATCGAGTCGATTTAACAACTCTCGATATGGAGGATCCTGACTGGGTGTTGCTCAAGACCAGCACATCCGAAGTCGTCGATGACGAGCTAGCGGTTTTCGATTCGTCATTGGTTTTTAACGCCCCGTATACCATTGCGGTCGCGGCCTACGACGTCAACGGTCGTGGGTACATTCAACCCACGATGGTTTACGTCGAAGGGAATGCTCAAATTGGAAACTTTCATATTGAAGTTGCTGACCTAAGCATTCCTCTGGCTGGAATCCCTATCCAAGTCTCTCGAACCTACGACACACATAATGCGTTGGACGAAGGGGATTTTGGATTTGGGTGGTCTTTGGCGATCTCGGACCCGCGGATCTTCGAAGCTGCTGCCGTAGGGGCTGGCGGGGTATTCACACCGGGGAACGACAAATTTGTTCCGGGGAAAACGAAAGTCTATCTGACCAATCCCTCCGGGATGCGCGTTGGATTCACTTATCAGGAAGAGCCCAAAATTGGTGGGCTGTTCGGTGCGATCTTTCGCCCCCATTTCGTCCCCGATCCAGGTGTATACGACCGATTGCTAATTGATGAAACCCAAGTGGTGCGAGGTTTGATTGGCGGAGACTTTGGACAGGGTATCAATCCTGAACACTACACGTTGGTCACCAAAGAAGGTGTTTCCTATCGGTATCACGACACGAACGGCTTGGAAACTATCGAGGATCGGAACGGAAACGTACTAAGGATCACGGCAACGGGAATGCGGCACTCCTCGGGGCAATCGATCGAATTCGTTCGCGATGCTCAAGGAAGGATTACCGCCATCGTCGATCCCAATGGCAACAGAATCCAATACAGCTACTCAGCCAGTGGCGATTTGATATCCGTGACCAATCAAACCGGCTTAGAAACACGATATAGCTACCGAACCGACCGTCCCCACTATCTGCACGAGGCATTCGACTCGCTAGGAAGACGGGTTCTGAAGGCAAAATACGACGAGCGTGGGGAGTTTGTCGGTATCGTCGATGCCTTGGGGAATCTTTCAGAGCAAGCGTTTGACACGGCAGCCGGTAGCGGAGTAGTGCGCGATGCCAACGGGAACGCCACCACCCTGGTCTATGACGATCGAGGAAATGTCCTTACCGAAACCGATCCATTCGGGAACGTAACGATTCGCGAATACAAAGATCCAGATAATCCCGACTTGGAAACGAAGATTATTGACCGAAACGGAATGGTCACCGAACGAAGCTATGATACGCAAGGAAACGTCTTGCAGATCGTCGAACTGGGGCACAAAGAATCGCCCTTGGCAACGCCGATCGTTACGACCTTCACCTATAGCAGTCGCAATGAAGTCACAAGCATCACAAATGCGAGCGGTGCGACGACGGTATTTGCTTATGACAACAGCGGCAACTTAACCAAGATCGTCAACGCGGTCGGGAATTTCAGTTCCTTCACTTACGACGATCAAGGTCGACGCTCTTCCTTTACCGACTTCAACGGGAACGTCACCCACTTCGAATACTCCGCTCCCGATTGCGGCTGCTCGAACCCTCGCAAGATCACTTACGCGGACGGCACTTACCAACAGTTTGAATACAATGATTTCGGACAAGTCACTTTAGACGCAACCTACGAAGCGAACGGAACACCCGTCGAGCGGAAGGCAACTTTTTACGACGCCCAAGGGCGCGTTACGCGCGAAGTGATCGGTGGAGGAAGCGACTCAAAGCATCCCGCTACCGACGTTCGCAAGTTCTACAACGGACATTTGCTGGCTTGGGAGATCATCGTCACCCCGGAGTCGCTCAGTGGCACCGGAGAGTTGCTGGAGTCCCCTGCGACTCCAGTTGCGCAGCGCAAGAGCCGGATCACTCAGTACGAATATGATGCGCGCGATAACCTGGTTCGCCAGATCGACGCGATGGGAGGCATTGTGGACTTCCGTTACGATCCGCAAGGGAACCGAGTTCTACTGCGAGATCCTGTCGGGAACATTACGACTTGGACGTATGATTCCCTCAATCGGGTCGCGGAAGAACGGGATCCTTTCTACTGGGTCGACTTCGTCGGTGCGAACGGTGGCTTGAACGACAGTGCGTTGTTAGACGCCGTGGTTGAGGAGAACAAGAAGCCGAGCGGCGCGTCGGTGGAGACCAATCAAGGTGCTGCGCATGTTCGTTCGTTTGCTTATGATGCGGAGGGGAACCAAAAAAAGGTCATCGATCGAAACAATCGAGTTCGTGAATTTGAGTATGACTTCGCGGGACGCATGGTCGAAGAACGTTGGTATGCCGCGAACAACGGACCGCTCGTCGAGACGATTTCGTTCACGTACGACGTTCTTGGAAACATGCTGACCGCGAGTGATTCGAGCAGCAATTACTTACACACCTATGATTCCCTCAATCGGTTGATTTCGGTAGACAACAACCCGGATGGAACACGGGATGTTCCCCGAGTTGTGCTTCATTATGTGTACGACGCGCAAGGAAACGTTCTCTCGACGAGTGACGATTCGGGAGTCACGGTTTCGTCGGAATACGATTCTCGCAACCGGCTTCATATTCGTCGTTGGTTTGACATGGAAGGTGCTTCCGATGTTGACGAGGTAAGCGTCGTCTTTTTGTACAACGCGGCAGGCCGAGAGATCGAAGTGCAACGTTATTCCGACTTGGATGGCGAGACGTTGGTGGGCCGAACGGTTCGGACCTATGACTTAGCGGGTCGAAGCGATTTGCTTTCGCATCGCAACGCGTTGGATCAAGCCCTTTCGGAGTACGACTACGATTATGACTTCAGCGGGTTGCTTGTTCATGAGGAGCGGGTGCATCAGGATGCGCAGTTCTCGCAGAGCATTGATTATCGCTATGACTTAACCGGGCAGTTGATCGACGCCGATTTCAGTGGGCAGGAGGATGAGGAGTATCGTTATGATGCGAATGGAAATCGGATCTTTTCTCGCAATGGGAATGATCCTCGAACGTATAGTACTGGCGTAGCAAACCAGCTTCTTTGGGATGGCGTTTTTGACTACGAATACGATGGTGAGGGGAATCAAGTCAAACGCGTTAACCGCGAGACGGGAGAAACTCGAACGTTTGAGTATGATCAACGTAATCGATTAGTGAGAGTCGATGATTGGAGTGTGGATCCTAAAGGTTTGATAGCTCCTGAGCCAATTAGATCAGCGGACCTCAGGTACGATTCCAACGATCGTATCATACTTGAGTTTCATTTCTCAGATCTCAACGGAACAGAAAATTATGGTCGAGTATACTCGGAGCATTGGCAATGGTATGAATCGGAATTATCAGCAGGAAAGATCGAGCGGTTTTTGCCACATGAGTTTCGTGACGTTTATCTTGTGTCTAGCTCGCAAGGTGGAGAGTGGATTTATACAGACAAACTAGGAACCGTACGAGTCACGAGTTCTTTCAGCGATACGTCTGTCGATTCCTTTGAATATTCTGCTTTTGGCATTCTCCTGTCGGATTCGTTAAGAACTGGTGCGGAGTTTGGCCATTCGGGGCGGGCGTTGATCGGATTGGATAACGCGACATATGATTTCCAAACTCGGTTTTACGATGCAGGATCTGGAAGGTTTTTAAGCGAGGATACGATTGGATTCGAAGGAGGTGATGCAAACTTATATCGTTTTGTTTTCAACACGCCGGTAAACCTTGTCGATCCAGATGGCACCACTGCCATGATAAGCTATTCCAGAATCAGCTCCGCTACAGCTCGTGCAGCTCAAATACTTGCAGACTGCGTTACAGATATTGTCATTGGAGCCGCTTTTGAGGCTAGCATCTATTTCATATTAATTGATGGTGTACCCTATGTTGGAAAGACACAACGAGAGGTTGCACAGAGAGCGTCCGAACATCGTCGAAAGTTCCAAGCTTCTGTTGTTGAAATTCTTCAAGAAATCAAAGTCCCAAGAGCGAATGTGCGCCAATACGAACAGTTTGCTATGGATACGTTTGATCGCGTAGTAGGGGTTGGACGGAAAAACTCTATTCGATCGGTTAGTCTTTCCAAGTATGTATCTCCATGTTAGAAGTAATTTATGAGAACCGAAAAGGGGGCGAGCCGGATAAGGGGTCAGGTCTCTTTGATTTAACTGCTGGGCGGTTTTAAGGTAGTTTCATCCTGCCTGTTTCGATCTGACAGGATTTTCAGGATGAACAGGATTGGAGAATAGTGGTAAGCGTACACACCGGTGCGCAGAATTTCCCTTGATTTCGGCGTGCAGGGCTGCTAGCCCTTGTTGATTAGTTTGCGTGCCGCGCGGCGGCGCGCCGCTTGCTCCACGGAGGCCTCGGCTTTGTCCCGCCGTTCCTCCACGCGGTACTCGCGCACCGCTTCGGGATGCGATGCTTTCCACCGATCCGGCAGCAGTTCCTGCACCGAACTGGTGCCTCGCAACAGATGGGTCAACGCACTCTCAAGATACT
>CAYMXM010000019.1:0-22154 GCA_964394065.1 uncultured Pirellula sp.
ATCCTGCGCGCCGAGATCAAGGGAAATTCTGCGCCGTCAGCGTGTACGCTTACCCTGCTGAGTCAGATTACCGGAGAAGAAGTCGACGAAAGCAGTGCAATCTTTCCCCCGTTCCACATCAATTACGGGAAGCACACGGTGATCGGGAAAAACGTCTTCATCAACTTCGACTGCGTCTTCCTGGATTTTGGAGGCATCAGCATTGAGGATGGCGTCTTCATCGCACCCAAAGTCAGCTTGCTCACCGAAGGCCATCCTCTTGAGCCAGACAAAAGGCATTCGCTCACCGTTGCACCGATTCGCATAAAAAGGAACGCATGGATAGGTGCCAATGCCACCATCATGCAGGGGGTGACCATCGGGGAGAACGCCGTCGTGGCGGCGGGAGCGGTCGTCAATAGGGACGTGCCCGACAATACGATCGTCGGGGGCATTCCCGCCAAGACGATCAAGTCCATCCCATAAAAATATGGATAGCTGCGACATGAAACGAACGGCTCTTGTTACCGGTGCGAATCGTGGCATTGGACTGGCCATCGCTCGCCAACTCGCCGAGTTGGGGCATTTTGTGTTTCTTGGATCTCGCGATCTCCGGGCGGGAGAAGAGGCCGCTGCCAATCTGCGCCGTTCAGGCTTTGATGTCGCGGCAATCCAACTGGATCTCGCAGATGAAGACTCCATTGATGCGATCGCCTCGTCAGGACGTTCCATTGACGTAGTGATCAACAACGCTGGCGTCCTTCACGAAAAACCTTTGCTGAGTCTGACCGATGCAGAGATTGCCGACTCCATTGCAGTACACATGACGGGGCCTGTTCGCCTACTCCGGTCCCTTGCTCCGAGCATGATCGAACGAAGGTACGGACGAATCGTCAACGTCTCATCTGGCTGGGGGGCGTTTGCAGAGGGGCTTGATGGCTCTGGTCTCTATGGAGTGACGAAAGCGGCTCTGAACGCGCTCACTTTACGCTTGGCGAAAGAGTTACCAGATACGATCAAAGTAAATGCAATGTGTCCTGGTTGGGTACGAACACGCATGGGAGGTGAGACTGCGACACGGACTCCTGAAGAGGGAGCAGATACAGCCATCTGGC
Organism: uncultured Pirellula sp.; assembly: GCA_964394065.1. Lineage (GTDB taxonomy): Bacteria > Planctomycetota > Planctomycetia > Pirellulales > Pirellulaceae > JBKCUI01. Next base: position 1,095 of record CAYMXM010000019.1, read on the forward strand.
TGGCCACCCTGCCAGATGACGGCCCCACTGGAGGATTCTTCCGGGATCGAAAACCAATCGCATGGTGACTTGGATGCATCTGGAGATGCCTCTCATCGTCTCTAGCGCAGGTCATCTCCTGGGTCATCATTATCGAGAACTGTGGTCGGATCGGCGATGTTTCCAGAATCGTCAAGCTGAGCCTGAGCGACCTTCTTCTTTCGAGGCCGTTTCCCCGGTTTGAGTTCGTCGCCCGCCTTCTTTTTCGCCATTGATTCTCCCCTGCAATGAGGGACTCCCAAAATAGAGTACTCTCACTCAGTATTCCCAGTCCTCGTGCCGAACCGGCAATCGGTTCAACGCCTTCCGGTGCTCGTGCCACAGCGGCATGAAGCGGTCCATCAGGGCCACAAAGCGAGCGTTGTGTGTTGGTTCCAACAAGTGAACCAGTTCGTGTACGACCACATATTCCAGGCACTCGCGTGGCTTCTTAGCGAGGTCAGTGTTCAGCCGGATCGTCTGCGCCGCCGGGTTGCAGCTTCCCCACCGCGTTCGCATCCGTTGAACATAGAATCCAATGATCTTGACCCCCAAAATCGGCTGCCACTTGGTGAGGAGGTCCGGGACGGCGAGTTTCACCTGTTCCCGATACCATGCTTCCATGATCGCATGGCGCTTCCCGATCGTGGTTCCTGGGCGGACTGCAAGATGCATCTTCGTTTGCTTTAGGATGACAGATGGCGGTTCGTCGCGTTCAGAAACCGAAAGCAAGTACCGTTTTCCCCAGACGTAGTGGCTCTCGCGATCCGAGTATTCCCGAATTGGTTCCCGCTCTTGAGCCAAAATCTGCTTCTGTTGCTTTCTGATCCAGTCGAGTTTTGCGATAGCAAAGAGACGAACCGTCTCCAATTTCATTAGCTTTGGGGCAGAGATGCTGACCCGGCCTACTGGAGGATGCACACTCAGGTGGACGTTCTTGATGTCCTTGAACTCCACTTGCACACGAGTGCCACCAAGCTGAAACTGACTGGTCATCAATACTCTCCTTGGGCTTTGACGATGAGAAAGATTCGCTCGACCTCGTTTTCGTCCTGGAGCACACCGTAGAGTGCTGCTTTGATGACCTGTTCGCGGGCTTGCACTCCACGCCAATCGTCGGGGCGGACTGCCCGGACCACACCGTCGATCTTGAGGGCTAGCTCCTCGTTCTGGTTTAAGTTGTTAAAGAGTGCTCGTTTTCCGGATGTATCAAGTGTCGGAGGGGTTTCTTCCGACTTGCCCGCAGCCACTTGCTTCACCAGCTCGGCGATTTTCTTCAGGTACTCTTCATAGGAAAACGCCTTTCTCCGGCGAGCGGCGATGATTTCGTCCAGGAGCTTCGACATCTTGGCGAAATAGGCCGGGTCAGTCAGTTGCTCCTCGACGATCTTTTTGCGGACGTTATTCTCAATCGTTTCCGCAATAGAGTCCTGGTTCCCGCCAAGTCCTTTCAATCTCTCGGCAATAGCGTCCGCAATGCCAGTTTTCACGATCAGATCAAGCAAGCCGAGATTCTCAAACGGCGAAATGGTTCGCGGGGCTTCGGCTTCGATATAGGTGTCAATCAGGTGTCGCATATCAGCCTCAAAAGGCTTTAAGTCGAGCACTTCGCCGCTTGCCATCCGAACGACTTCACGAACTTTCAAGTAGCGTTCCAGCAGTTCCTTAATGCGGGTGATGTCCGCTGTGCTGTAGCCCGCTTCTTCGAGTTCGTCGCCGATATTTGCGTAGCTCCGAACGAGTGCTACCACTCCCTTGTAGAGCAGTACCCGACGCGGCTCATGCTCCTTCAGATCGCTTGGTAGTTCAGTATTGCCGCAGAAGAAATGGATATGCTGGAGGTCGCCTCTTGGCTGCTCCACTGGCTCGCAAAGCAACGCCAGAGCTTCGATTGTATTATCGAGCCGTTCCTTACCCTTGGCCAACCGGTCCTGCATCATCACTTCGGGCGATGCGCCGCCGTCGCTTGCATCGATCTCAGAAGTGTAGACCGCAATGGCTTTTTCCACCTTCTTGAACAAGTCCTTGTAGTCGACCACGTAACCGAATTCTTTGTCGTCACCGTCGAGTCGGTTCGTGCGACAAATGGCCTGGAATAGCCCGTGGTCCTGCATCGATTTGTCGATATAGAGAAAGGTGCAGCTCGGTGCATCAAAGCCGGTTAGGAGCTTATCGACTACGATCAAAAGTTTCATCGCGGCAGGTTCCTTGATGAACCGGGCTTTGGCCGCTTCCTCGTAGGTCTCCGTTTTGTTCATCCCTGGCTTGGACTGCACGTCTTTCAGCAACTCGATATAGGTATTGAACACGAATTGTTTATCGGTTTCGGTGTTCGCGCCGATCTCCTCCTTGCTGATGTCCGTGGCTTGCGGGTTATACGACGTGACAACCGCGCACTTTCCCTTGAAGAGCGTTTTCTGAAACAGCGTGAAGTACTTACACGCCTCGTAAATGCTCCCAGCCACCAGGATCGCGTTACCACGTTCGTTACTCAGCCGCGGCTTCACACTGAAATCGAAAATGACATCAGCAACCACCTGATCCATGCGAGCTTTGGAACTGAGCACGTTCTGCATCGTTCCCCACTTGGCTTTCAGTTCCTCTTTCTGCCAGTCGTTCAGCCCCTTTGTTTTCGCTTCAAACCATGCGTCAATCTTCGCCTGCGAGCCAAGTCGTTGGTCAATGTCGCGGGCTTCATAAATCAGGTCCAGCACCACTTCGTCCTCGATCGCTTCGCTGAACTTGTAAGTGTGGATGTAACCACCAAAAACTTCGAGACTTGTCGCCTTGTCTTTCTTCAGTAGCGGTGTTCCGGTGAAGCCAATGAACACCGCATTGGGTAGCATCGCTTTCATCACGCGATGGAGCTTGCCACTTTGTGTTCGATGGCATTCGTCCACGAAGACGAAAATCTCTTCGACGGTCTTAGTTGGCTGAGCCTCCAAATCCTTGATGAAGGTATCAAAATCGTCCACACCTTTTGCACCGAACTTGTGAACTAGCGAGCAAAGTAAACGAGGCTTCGCCAGTCCGAGTTGGGCGATCAGGTCGCGTCCACTGTTCGTGCGATGGATCGTTTCACCTGCCGAACCGAAGACGTTGGCAATCTGCTTATCCAACTCGTCGCGGTCGGTGATGATTGCCACGCGAGCATTCGGATTGCTTTCCAGAATCCACTTGGCAAGCAGCACCATCACGATGCTCTTGCCACTTCCTTGTGTGTGCCAAATGATGCCGCCCTTCTTCTGGCGAACATGTTCCTGCGCCGCCTTGATCCCGAAATACTGATGCACACGGGGTAGCTTCTTTACCCCGCCATCAAACAGCACAAAGTCATAAATCACTTCGAGCAGCCGGTCCTTGCGGCACTGCTTGAGCAGATACTTATCAAGCTTGAAACGACTGTTGTCTTCCTCATCTTCCTTCCACTTGAGGAAGAACTTCTCCGGTGTTCCGATGGTGCCGTATTGCAACCCCTGCGAATCGTTTCCAGCGAAAACAATCTGCACCGTGCTAAAGAAACCAGCATTGAATTCTGGTTGTTGATTGGAAAGCAACTGTCGGATTCCGTCACCAATGCTCACGGTTCCCCGTTTGAGTTCGATGACACTGATGGCGATGCCATTGACATACAGCACGATGTCTGGGCGGCGCTCGTAACCACCTTTGAGCGTCACCTCTTCGGCGACAGCAAAGTCGTTTTGCTCTGGGTGTTCCCAATCGATGAGTTGGACCGTCTCCGTCACCTTGTCCGCTTCCGTCTTCACAGGTACACCGTAGCGGAGCAGCTTGTAGACCTCTTGATTGTTTCCGTAGAGGCCACGATTGGGATTGTCTGCCTCGGTGCGGAACTTGTGCAGAGCGCTGCTGATCTGCTGCGGGGTATGGCCGCGCGCGGTCAACCAGTCGGAAAGCAGTTTCTCTTCGATGTTGCTGTTTCCAACGCGGTCCGACCAGTTGCCGAGGTAGCGATAGCCGAGTTCATCCCGAAACAGTGCGATAATGCGATTCTGAGTTGCGCGTTCGATTTGGCCTACGGTGCTCATTCGAGTATCTCCCAGTGACCGCCCTTGGATGGTCCGACGTGGCGCAACTTCCCCTCCTGAACCAGCTTTCCGACGGCCCTTTCAACAGCACGAAGCGATTTTCCGATTCTTGCAGCGACTTCTGCCAAGCTGAAATCTGGGTTAGAGCCGAGTACCGCCAGGATCAACACCGGCGTTTTAACCGGCGTTTTAACCGGCGTTTTAACCGGCGTTTTAACCGGCGTTTTGACCGGCGTTTGGCCGGTTGGGGTAGTGATTGGGATAGTGGTTACTACCCCAATTTCACCGGCCAAATGCTCGGGGTTTGCTCGGAGTGTCACTGTCAGGCCCGCAGTCTCGAAATCATACTCCGGCGGCTCAATGCCATGTTCGAGGCAGTCACGCTGAATTTTTGCAATTCCACGGCCCCAGGATTCAATGTACCCGGCGCGGTAAAATGTCGAAGCGACCACCGGGTTGTACGGTTGTGATGGATGCCTGCCGAGGAATTTCCGCATTGTCCAATTCTCTGGCATGTGCCCCGGATTCCAGAAAACGATGCTGTCTTCAAAAACCTTAATCTGAATCGGAATCAGGCTGGCGTAATCCTTGTGAACGATAGCGTTGAGGAGAGCTTCCCGAATTGCACCGTCGGGGAACAAAAACTTTTCGACGCGCTGCACACCTTCGTAGCTGATGTACGCCTTCAGATACTTGTGGTGTAGCAGTTCCAGCGCCTTTTCCATTTGCTCGAAAAGGCTGCCGTGAATTTCATCCTGAAACCGTAGATTGTCGTCGCTTTGAAAGAACCCCATTTTGATCCACGCTCCGCTGACATAGCGGTCGGGTTTATCAGAAAACAACAAACAGGCCGCTCGTCGCAATCCTTCGGGAGCAACGAGATCAAGGTTGGAGAGAATTACCTCTCGGCGATCTTTTAGAACTTCCGGGTTGACCCGTTTGCTTATTGCCGCCCCTCTCTTGAACAGTTTGAGGGCCGCTGCACTACACATGCGAGGAGTACCGACCTTGCCCGATCAGCTTCAGCACGGCCGCCAGGCGAGCTTCGATTCCAAACGATTTCCGATACTGCATCGTTGATGACTCTCGCTGTTTTTGATGCGGTAGTTCTATCAAATTTCGATATTGGTTTCAACGACAGGTTGGGCAACGGCAAGCTGAGCAGTTCAGGGGAATTGGGGCGGTTGTATCACCCTACAGAGGGGGCTGCTGGCTAGAGCTATCGCCCTAGGAATCCGACCGACATGGCCTTGCAGGTGCCAAGCGCCCGAGATCACCGATTGCTGGAAGCATTCCGCGATCGCTATTGACCGAACAGCTCGGAACCGTGCCTCATGCCTGCCAAACGGTGCCATCGGTGGCGTCTAGCCGCTGGAAGTTCATCGAACGCAGTAAATTCGACCGGGTTTCGTCGGCGGCATACTTGCGAGATGCAGACTGGCGGGTGTGCGTAGCGTTTACTTCGTATGCACGAAGCAAACGAGGGGCAAAGCGGAGAGCAATTGTTGTAGCATAGGTAAAGTGCATTAGTCGCAACTGGCGTTCTTCGCCTTTTCCGCAAACAACACGCCATAGGCGTAGGATCGCCCCGGCGAGTCGTTGTGGATACACATGTTTTTCGGTCTTCCTTATTGCTAACTTCGATCTTCCTTCTTGTAACAAGTGCTTGGGCTTCACCACGCGCCCAAGGCTATCGAGTGCGCGTTGTTGGAAAGGTCGATACACTTCTTCAGACATCAAAATCTCCCCAGCTTCCTGGAAGTAGAGCTATTCCCACAGTGTGGGTTCAAGCGGCTCTTCCTGGAATTGGAAAACTACAAGCGAAATTTCATACACAGAGAATCCATACGTCGCTTGAAGATGAAAAATTGAGCGGAAAGCAAGTCCCTATCCTGTTACATGGTCACGCTCAGATTGGCCGTAGTACCAAGCGAGTATCAGCCATTATCCATAGAAATGTAATCGAATTTTTCCTCACAGAAGTTAAAGTACGTGCAGGTAGCTTACGGTCACGATCGTTCAAGATCAGAGCTGGTATAGCAGGGAACAACGCTGGTCGAATTGCCGTCCGAAGCGTACCTGTAACACAACAAGCTGTTAATTGTGGCGTAGAATCCATGCGTACTAATGCTGCAGGACAGAACGCGCTAATATATCACCGTTCAGCAAATAAACAGGTTAGGGTCGCAACAGTTGCAACCCTAGCGGATTCAAAGTGGTTCGGGAAATTTGGAATGAATTCAAAGGCAAAGATGGCTCAGTTCGTCAATGCTGCAGAAGCCGTATTTGACGAGCAACTAGGGATTCGCTTTGATATCGTCGGGCTGCACGTGGTAGAGCAGAATGACCCCTACCTAGAGTACGGAATTGCGAAAAAAATAAATGCGTTTATGTTGAACGAGAGTAGTCATTTGGACTTCGGAATGTCGGAGGAAAGCTGGCGTCATGAAGTAGACATTAAGCACATGTTTACATACGCGGACTACCTCACAGGCACAGTTGGGTATGCGATATCCCTAGTGTCTTGCCTAAGTCCAATTAAAGCATATTCCATTAGCATGCACGTTGAACTTATAGAGGAATCATTGCTGCCAACAGTAGTTGCTCATGAAATTGGACACAACTTTAGTGCAGATCATGATTCCTCAGATAATGGTGATAGAACAATTATGGGTGTTCGAGGTCGAGTCACTCCAGACAGGAAATTTTCTTCCTTCTCATTAGGGCAGATTAACGCACATCTTGCCGAAAACAATTCTTGTCTGGACACATCCATCCGTCCAGCGTACACCCCAACCTCAATTCCTGCGCTAACAGCAACGCCAACGCAAAGAACGCCAGTGGCCCCAACTCTACCGCCTTTGAGAACTGCGACCCCAACTCGAACAGTAGACACTCCTGCGGCCACCCCCTTCTATTCCATCTCAAAGAAGAGAATTCGGATAGGTAAGCAAACCTTCGTTCAGATTGTCGCCAATACCTCTGGTGGCTATTACTCCGAAAATGCCATGCTCGGTTTTGATCTGGTTCTTGGTGCGAAGCGAATTGGGCGGGCAGAAGCAGATGCCGATGGGAAATCAGTGTTCCTACTCAAATTTGGTCCCAAAAGCGAAGCGAGGTACACCCTGTTAATAAGATCTACTGACAAGACGTGGTCCAGGCGATTCTCTGTCATCAAACCTAAGTCATTGAAGAGGCCGACACATGGGATTTCGAAACAGCTAAATTGGAGAGTCGTGACTCTGAGGTAAATTCTAGCTTTTTGCTTTGTTGGACGTGGGGATTTTTCGAAATGACCGCGCCGTTTGCTTCAGCGAAAACTTTAGCACCTCGTTAAATGTGACACCGTCACGCTCAGCCAATCGGGAAAGCAAAGCGTGAACGTCATTCGAAATCGTAATTGATTTTGAACTTTCTGTCTGCTTCCAGCGTTGACGTCGCTTACGAATACTCGTTTTCAGGTCACTCCAGTCCTTTTTAGAAAGATGCTTCTCGCACCAAACCTGCAGTTTGGCTGCCTGCTCTTTTGACTTCGCTGCACTTCCCAAAGTACTCAACAGCCGACCTTCAGCTTGAGAATGCGACACGCTATCTACCAGTTCGAACTTGCGTAACCGAAGGCGATTGAGAACATACTCAGACGCGTGCATGTAATCAGATGGCGTAATAACAAAAAGTGGCCGTGGCATGTCGGTATCTCCCTAACCCATTCTAACAACGAGCCTTTGCGTGACAATGTCCCACAATCGATTTTGGGTCCAGGTTCTAGGAATGGCTATCGTTCGAGAGCTGCCCTCAGTTGAAGTTTTGACTTCGCTTTAGTTAATATCCCCAACGCTCCATGAACATTTCTCCAACTGTGCTTTCGATTGTACAGCGGACGCCTTGCCGTCAATGGGCTGCCCGCACCACTCCTTGCGGACCGTGTTGCCCATTGACCGCTGCGGCTTATGCCCGCTGTCTGGCCGCTCCGCCCAGTAGGCAAATCATCAAAAACAGGAGATCATATGGGATTGGATATGTACGCATGTAAAACATTAGAGCAGATTAAAACATCGGTGGACTTCTCCATCAAGAACGCTGAATTAATTCAAAGGTGGCGCAAGCATCCAAACCTACATGGATGGATGGAAATGCTTTACCGCGAGAAAGGTGGAGTTGGTTCTGACTTCAATTGCGATACTTTACTACTGACACTTGAAGACTTGGGACGTTTGGAAGCCGATGTGAAAAACGAAGCTTTACCGCATACGGACGGATTCTTTTTTGGTATCACTGATGGAACCGAGAAAGAAGATGATCTCATGTTCATCGAGAACGCTCGATCCGCAATCCAAGAAGGGTATCAAGTGTTCTATGACTCCTGGTGGTAGGTAACTTCCGGTGTACATTCCGTCTGGTGTGTGCACCAAAATCGAATTTTTCAGCAAATTTTACTTTTGGATTTCGACCAATGGATTTGGAGGTGCCGCCATTGAGGTCTGAGAATCTCTATTGATTGTTCGCTATGGTCTCAAGCCAATTGCGAATAAGGGGACAATGTCACGCATTCAATTATTCAGTACCACGAACGCGATTCTTGCGATGGTCTCTTCTTGCTTTAAGCTGTCTCAATCAGCCTGTTTTGGAAAAGGACTCCGATAAATCTTGTTGAAAATTGGTTTGAGGTAGGGAAATATTTCCACGGCAATTTTCAGTGAATGTGGCCTGCGAGAATCCTTGGAGGAGTATGAGGCAGCTGCGATTTCAATTCGAAGATACGCAGTCATCCGAACAAGCGCTTGACTCCCTGATCCTACCTGCCGTTCCAAAAACTGACTCATATTCATCGGTCAAACGAGTGTCACTCGTGTACGAAGGTTCGCTTCAAGGGCGTCCTATCATCACGAATTCAGACGATGCGAAGCGACTGTTCAAAAACTATTGGCATAGTCATCCCGCATACGACCAAGAACAGTTCGTAATTGCATGCCTTGATACGAAGCACCGGCTCCAGTGCGTTGTTAAAATAACCATCGGAACACTCGACGCTTCGCTTGTGCATCCACGTGAAGTTTTCAAGCCTGCAATTATCGAAGGATCGGCTGCAATTTTGCTTTCGCACAATCATCCATCGGGAGATACGGAGCCGAGTCGCGAGGACGTACTCGTCACAGAGCGACTAACTGAGGCTGGTAAGATATTGGGGATTGCGGTGCTTGATCACATCATTCATGGGGATGGGACTGGGGTGGTTCGGTCGATTCGAGAGCACTAATCCTCCATTTGTGATCGTATTCTCGCAGAATAAAGATGTATTTGGTTGAGATGAACTTTGGGGTTTCTTGATACTCTAAGCAAATCTGTAATCGCGCTATTCTTTCCCTCAACTTCTGGTGGAATGAAGCCCAAGACGACCTCCCTCCACCTTTGTGCAGGCTTCTCATCAGAGGAAATCTTGTCTAAAACAACCCGATCTCTAGGGAGGCACTCGTTTACATAATAGTTCCACTTGGCGGGCGTAAGATTCTTAAGCATACCATCTGCGAACGACTCTGCATTCCAGGTATAGCCCCAGCGATTACCGAGTTTCACCGCAAGAATAGCCTCCATGCACTTCGCAAATGCGGGCATAGGAATTGTAGATCCCAGTTTAGAAAGTGATTCAATCGGTTCTCGCTCATTATAAAAATTGTTTGGAGCAAAATGCGATGAAAGTACGCGGGCAGCATGTTCGGTATAGGTACTCGAACGAAGGTTCTCGGGAACGAAATCAAACCCCTTGATTGCAAGGAGTGCATTTTTGAGCCCTGAAGAAGCAAGCCTTTTTCCTTCTGCACTGATTTCCGCGTAGGCTTGGCCGATCTGCCACTTTTCTTGCTCGCGTAGTCGCTGCCAAAATAGTGGAATAAATAGTTGTGTATTGCTCACGGAGTTCTCAAGGATCCCTCCAGCGGTTTGTTTGATTGAAGACAAGAGAACACTGAGCGTTGTCTTGATGAAAAAATATGGTGAATCGAGCACGGCACGAACTTCACCATCTTCCTTCTGGAATGCCCGTTCTCCCAACTTCCTACGAAAATCTGCGAAACGAATGGCAGCTTCGAATTGAGGTTTCCCAAGGATACTGCTTATACATGTTTTTAGGAGTAAGATTGCCTCCTCTCTCTGCATTTCATCGTCAGGCCCTCGATCTCGATCAAGGGAAGCAAAGTGATTAACTAGCGTAAGCGAGTTCTTTAGACGAAGCCCCTGAGTGGAAGTGATCATACCAAGATCTTCCGCCAACGCGATCGCCTCATGATCCGCAATTGCCGAGGTAGGGTCCGAGTCTTCTGTGAGGTCGGGCCTTCCTAGCATTTCTCCAACAAACTCCATGCCAAGAGTTGCCACCTGTTTTTTCAGTGTCGTTGAAGCTTTGGTCCAAACAAAAGTCGCAACCATTTCGTAGCCTTCAGCGTTGAAGCCTGCTACAATTGAACGAGCGTCGCGGTTGGTAAGTGTCGCACTTCCATATTGCACGATGTCCGTAGGCTCAGTTGCTGTGGACGGGATTGCAATTGCGTCAACTGGTTTCCAAACAATCAACTCAGATTCAGGCTGCCCACTCATGCTTCTACCCTCTTGTGCATTGCCGTAGTTCCGTCTTGTGACCTAAATGCGGCAGCTTCAAATGAACCCGCCTGTACTCGCAATTTCAACAGTTCGTATGTTCGCCGCCGACCACCTCCCTTCGCAGGAACCTGAGTCCGCTCAGCCTCCGTCGGCTGGATAAATACTCGGAATGCCAGGGCTTCACCGCGATTATTGAAGACAACGATCCCGTCACTATCCACCATACCCTCGATCAAAGACTGCGCTGCCTGCAAATCCGCGAGCGAGTCAGCAGTATTGTCCGAGACTGCTGTCACAAATTTTTCAAATAAAGCTATGGGACACTTCAGATGAACTCCATCAGCGCAGCCAGTCAAATCTCTCCAATTCTCGTCCTTCACAATCGCCAGCAACGTTCCGTGGCATCGCAAAAGTATGCTGCTCAAAAAGTCAACGAGAAACAACTGGAACCGCTCCCTAAACTGTTCGGCAACGTTGCTTGACATGCATTCGGCAATCGCGTTAACCGTTTCTTTAAACTCGGCACTTTTGGCTGGTTTCGCAGTGAAGCTTGCACACCAATCTGCTCCCTTGGAATTGTGAATCTCCACCGACAAATGGCCGCAATTGTGAATGTACAATATCGTTTCTTCGGACAGGCTCAATAGCGACTCTGATGCTGTGATTGAATACGAGTGCCTTGATGATCGAAATATGCCGTATTCGAACTCCGTGGCTGAGTTCCTGAGGATGTATATCGCCCAATTCCCTACAGCGATGGTAGCGCAATCCTTCAAAGCCTTTGCAGCAGCTTCGGTGGCTTCGCTGGTTCCCAGAACAAAATGCTCGGTGCCAGGTGATAGTTTCGTTAGTGCCGAACGATCCATGATCACAAATACGTCGGGGAATAGAGGGCTATCTTCTTCTCGGTAGGAGGCGAGTAAAGAAACCAGGTCCCTTACGAGGGTTTCGGTATTCACGCAGGTTACCCCTGAATCAGAGCACAAGTCTCTGAGATTTCCCTGCAATGCTTCCCGAATTGAAAAGTGAGAGGTCATGCCTCTTGTTCCTCCTTATTCGCTCCAGCGTCGTTCGAGCGAATTTCTTTGTAGACCTGCTGAACTAGATGCTCTGATACAAGTCTTTTGAAGTCAGGATCGTTCATGTACTTCGCGAATAGCTCTTCGTTTTGTTCCATTCGGTCGATGAAAAGGCCTTCCAGTGCTTTCACAAATACGTACCGAAAGTTGTCGATTGTATTAGCCTTTGCGGCTTCTTGAAGTCCTTCGTCAGCCATTGCCTCCTCGCGGAGTTGGAGAAAGAACAGTTCGTCAGCTTGCGTAAATTCTGTTCCGTATCGCTCGTTCAGGATCGTGATCAGCTTCGATAGTTCGACTTCTTGTTCTTTCGATTTACCGGTTCCAACTGCAGTTGGCCCCGTAACAGGTACGGTTTCGCCCGATGAGAGCTTGATTGATCCTTCGCTGATCTTTTGAAGTCTATAGAACTTCAGCGTAACTTCGTCGTCCAGGTTCAGCTTGGTTGAATCGGAGCGGTAAGGTAGTTTCGTCGCCAAGAACTTGGCATAGCTGTAGAGCGTCTCTAGGTCGCTATCGGCGAACGGAATGACTTGAGAGATGAACCCGTAGAGATTTTTGAAAGTGTTGAGCAATGAACGAAACTCGTCTTGGTCCTCTTCCGGAAGCTGAGTGAATCTTCCGACTGCTGGATCAAGGTGGGAATTCATCATCGCATGATCCGACGGCGACTGGATTTCCTTGGGTTTGAAAAAGACTTTGCAGAACCCATCGACATCGTCGCGGTAGAAGACGTGAAATGCTTCCATTTTCGTTTGGAGTTCATATAGCTGGCGAGGATCGGAGTCTTCACCAATTACTGTTTGTTCGTAGAACGGTTGAAAGGCGGCCTGGATATCTTCCGCTTTATTCACAAAGTCAAGAACGAAGGTGTCTTCCTTTCCGGGGCAGGTGCGATTCAGTCTAGAAAGCGTTTGAACCGCTTGTATGCCATCGAGTCGCTTGTCTACATACATTGTATGGAGTAAGGGTTGATCGAATCCTGTCTGGTATTTTTCGGCCACCAACAAGACTTGGTATTCGTCCGTTGCGAATTTCTCGGGCAGTTCCTTTTCCTTGAGTGGATCCCCATTCGGCAGACCAGCACCGAACCGACCATCCATCCCACGATCGTCATGTTCTTTTTGGATCTCCTTTTGGTCTGGCCTCCATTCGACACCAAACGGTGGATTAGCGAGCATGTAATCGAACCGAGTATCAGAGAACCCGTCTTTTGTGAAGCTACTGCCAAAGACTATGTGATCGATGTTGTGGCCTTTGATAAGCATGTCTGAGCCACAGACTGCATAGGACTCTGGGTTGAAGTCTTGGCCGAAAACCTCAAGCTTTGCGTCTGGGTTCAGCTCATTCAGATACTCATCAGCAACGGCCAACATACCTCCAGTTCCGCATGCAGGGTCGAAGAGCGTGCGAACGGCCCCTTTTTGCGTGAGTAGCTTCGTATCCGGTTCAAAGACAATGTTGACCATCAGGCGAATCACTTCACGTGGCGTGAAGTGATCACCAGCAGTCTCGTTCGCCGCTTCGTTAAACTTTCGAATCAGTTCCTCAAAGACGTACCCCATCTCGATATTGGAAACGACTTTTGGATGGAGATCCATGTCCGCGAATTTAGAGATCACCAAAAACAGTCGGTCGTTCTCCTCCAGCCTTGCGATCTCGGGCTCGAAGTTGAACTTGTCAAAAATATCGCGAACCTGGGATGAAAAACCTTTGATGTACGCGGTGAGATTGGCCGCGATCTTGTTTGGATCTCCCTTCAGCTTCGCAAAAGTCAGCTTACTTGTATTGTGGAACGAAGCCTTTGCTACGCGGTTAAGTATCTGATCAACGTTAGTGACTTTTCCACTCTTTAGTTCCGCTGCGCGAGCAAGTACCGCATCTTTAGTTGGCTCCAAAACGCAGTCAAGCCGACGAAGTACCGTCAGCGGTAGAATCACGCGGCCATACTGTGCTGGCTTATACGGACCTCTAAGTAAGTCCGCTACCGACCAAATAAAGTTGACCTTGTCACCAAAATTATTCACTACGACTCCTCTTCTAACTCAATCTCGATTTCTGCTTCCGATTCCAGTTCCGTCTCGGCAATCAACTCATTCACGGATGCTTGAAGCTCTGAGTAGATAGGCATCTGTTGCCCCTCGACCTCAAACGATACAACGAGTGCATATCGTGCTTGCGAGTCTGGATCTGTGCTCCACCCTTTTCGCCCTCGAACGGCGATACAGAAACTCTCGGGCAGTGAATGTGCTTTAATTGTAGCCCAGTCTTTTTGGACCGTTCCTGCTGCCCGTCTGACCTCGGGAAGGCCGTGTTGCGATTTCTCATGGACTACCCAAGGAAACTGCCCCACTCCTTCTTGTGTACTCTCATCTTCGTTCTTGATCGTTCGACTCGCAAACGCGGCCATCGTTTCGCCTTTTCGATTCGTTGTCCAGTCAACGCATGTCGAAAGGTAACCTCGGACGTTGCGGCGAGTTCGTCGAGGGGAGGCTGTGTACGAGAGAGTTACATCAATGCGGACATCGAATTCATTGCTGGGCCCTCGAAGTTTTGATGGGATCTTCACTTGATAGATGTGACACGAACCTGCTGCGATGGCTCCGTCTTCTCGTGTGATGTACGTGACTCGATAGTCGCTATTAGAGGTCGCTCGCTTCATGCATGGGATGCCGTAGCCAATACGTTGAAGGAGCTTTGATTGTGCTTCTTTCGATAAGGTATTGGCCCAATCTGGCCATTTGGCGGATTGGACAATCAACGCTCGGTAGAGAAGGCATGAAGAATTTGGAAGAGCCCGTTGCAGTTGAGCGGCAATCCGAGCCACCTTTGGTGCCGCGAATGATGTCCCAACAACGTCACGTGCAACGCCTGGACCACCCTTTAACGTGGACCGAACCGTTTCGGGATAGACGTTTTCTCCGTCAGGTGGGTACGAAACATCGCCCGTTGACCTATTGACAAGATAGTCACCGCCGTACTCAACTACTTCAGGTTTGATTGTCTCCCAAATACCGAGTCCAGATCGAGAAAACGCAGATGTATCACCGGATCTGGTAGCCATACTTTTGAAGTCTTCACTCTCAAAACTATCGTGAGCAATTGAACCGACAGTGATGGCCTGAAGGCTCTGTGCTGGGTTGGCAATTCTGCACATTGGCTCCTGGAAGTAATCTGGGTAGTGCTTTCCCGAAGCTAGAAGTTGCTGTACCCCGATTCGGGGAGAGAATAGCGAGTCATCGGGAATGTTTCCAGCGCTTTGAACGAACAGAATGTCATGTTCGTTGGAGAGATGATCAATTTCTGTAGCCCAGGCAGACATATGCTTTGTTTGACACGGGACGCGAACGTTGATCGATTGGTTAAAGAGTCTGGTGCCGCCTGCTTCGTGGAAATGGGAAACAATACTACGAAGTGCTTGAGCGGGCATTAGTTTCTTAGGCATATTGCCTAAGTCATCAAGCACTCGTGCGTTTTGGATCCAGCATGGTGTTACGCTTTGATCGCTTGCAGTAACTGAATCGCCATAGAGGATACAACCTGCAACTCTGGTTCCGTGTCCACCATTCTGGACGGAATCAGCGACATCTGAAATGGATCTTTCAGGTAGGAAACTTTTCGATGCACTTTTGTCTATCGCCATCTCAAGTAACTTGTGCTCTTCCTGAATCCCGCTATCGATGACGCAAACCTTAGGGGCATCTGGCTCTGGACTTCGCATACCGATTTCCATTGACAGTCGATAAAGATCTCTCTGTATCTGCTGTGGGGTGTCGATATCTTCCGGTTCAGTAACTTCAAAAATCCGTGAATCGTTAAGAACGATATCCTTTAGGCCTTTCGCAACGATCTCAATACGGAGCGTGAAGCTATCGGGAAGTTTCACGGATCGCGAATCTGCGTTGTCAATGTTTCCGTGGATCGTGCCCTCATAGAACCTTACCAGTTCTTCGATTTTCTCCGATCGCTCAATCTTGAGTTCATCCCACCTCTCGTACGCTTCAGCACGTATCTTTGTCCAGGCTGCTTCTTTTTCCGCCCATTTCGCTTGCTTCCTCGCCCACGATTCCTCTTTCAGACGACCTCGCTTAGGCGTTCCTGGGCGATTCGGAATCTCTACATCTCCTAAGCACGTAACACTTATGTCACAGATGTAGATGGAGTCATCTTTCATGCTTCCCCATTCTGAATACAACCGATCGGAAAGGATGAGCTTTAAGCGTTCCGACTGGGTGAGGTCTTCTCTCAGCTCATGAATCTTTGCCCCACTTGCGCTCCCTTTCGAGGCTGCTGCGAACTCTTTTAGCTTTTGTTGCAGGTCCAACAGTTTTGTGTCTTCGCTGGCAACGATTAGGAAGCCTTCTTGTTCCTCTGAGACGATCTCGAATCGGAACTGGTGTTGCAACTCATCCAGATCGATGTTCGGATCGACCTTTAGGAGAAGAGCGATACCTGCATCAAATTGAGGGGCTCCCGACTCAAATCGCTCTTGTTTTTTTTTCGCCCAGTTATCTGCGAGTCGAGCTCTGCTCCCTTCTAGCGCAGCCGAGTGTGCAGAACGATTAGACGTTCTATTCTCTTTCGTCGTTGCATCTTCTGAACCGCCGCCAGTGAGTCTCGCTCTACCTGTCTTAGTAAGTAGCAAGGGTAAATAATCGAAAGGGATTGATGACATCTGCAACCCTACCGAGCTTCTTTAGTTGATCTTCTAAGTTCTACTATTGCCTTGGACAGATGCTTCTCGGACACAATCTTTTCCCCGTCTAAGACAGCGGCCTTCGCTGCGTCTTGAGCGGCTTTTACGATCGTGGCCGCTGAGTTGCCAATAAGGTTCTCAACAACCGACGACCAACGTACTCGATCAGAAACTTTGATCGCAGAAAGCGTCGTCGCAAGTAGCCGCTCTATCTCGATCGGGCCGGGCGGAGGCACTTGGAATACATCGTCAAATCGTCGAAAAAGTGCATCGTCTAAGGAGTCCTCAATATTGGTCGTTGCTACCAGCAGCCCTGGAGCATTAAAGCTTTCCATCTCTTGCAGAAGGCTGTTGACAACTCGCGAAGCCTCCCCAATGTCGCGTGAGTTAGTACGCGATCTGGCGATAAAGTCGCATTCATCAAGTAGCAAGACGGATGGTCTTGCTTTGGCGGCCTCAAACACTTGTCGAAGATTTGTGGCTGACTCCCCGAAATACGAAGACAGAAGCGCGTCGAATCTCACTTTGAGTAAAGGTAAGCCTGTATTCCAAGCGATTCGCTTTGCTCCAAGCGATTTACCGCAACCAGGAAGTCCGTAAAGTAGTATAGTTTTTCTGTTCCTTAGACCAAATGCCCCTAACCTCTCTCGTGCAGCATACTCCTTCTCAATTCGCTGGAAGCGTTCTTCCACTTCTGGCGGCAAAACCATGTGGTGTTCAAGCTCTTCGCGTGGGACGAGCGTCACAAGCTCTTCGCCGTACCGACGGCTCAAGGGTAGCTGCGACAGTTCTGGTTGTTGAGATGTCGTTGGCTTGACTTTCTGCTGCTTTCGCTTGGACTTGATGATCGAGTCAAGCTCAGACGCAAGTTTTGTATGTCCGACACGCCGCTCTTGCTCCACGATAGAAAGAGCAAGTTCATTTAGAGCAGGAAGAGACTCCTCAGAGATCGCCCGAAACACTCTCATTAACAGGTCTGAATTCATGGTTTGATCCTTCCAGGGGACATTGCTCCCGCCTCCACACCGGCATTCTTGACTCAAAGCCATCTATGGCCGAACTTCAGAACGAGACGCGGATTTGGACTTGGTCGAAGTTGCTTCTAGGAGATAACACCAATGCCCCCCCTTTTTCTCACTACGAATTCGGTGCCCCCTATGACGCAAGGCTTCGATACATCGCGAGACGGTTGGAACCGACACACCTAGTTCTTCGGCTATTCTTGGCGCTGAACAATCCCCTGACTTGACCAACTCCAAAACCCGCGAAATCCGCTGTTCGATCGATTTTGAACGTTCGTACAACATAGAAGGGCTCCGATCAATCATGAATATCTGCTACTGATAGACATCGATTGTATCTACTTCGACTCGTTACGGCGCGTCAATCCAGTAAAAACCCGACTGATTTCGTCGCTCCAAAAATTCTCGCCTCTAGCTGTCATTTGACGCATCAAACAATACAGCCCGTTGGCGCTTCAAACGGTACCGCTTCGGAATGACCAGGGGCCCGTTGAGTAGATTTCAAAGCTATGCCACCCTCTGCTGTTTGGCCCTTTTTCAATGGAGGAACTATGGCCGAGAATGGAAAAACAACCAGGAAAGAGATCGAAGGGGAAACCGCAGAGCCTGTCCACGTTGTTCGGAAAGGTGCAATCGCTGCAAGCATTTGGCAACGCCAAAGCCCAAGCGGTTACGCTTATTTCGACTTCTCGCTGAGCAGGTCGTGGAAGTCTCTTTCAACCGAAAAGACTGGGTATTCGAAGAACTTCTTCGAAACCGATGGCGACGAGCTTATGGAGGTTATTCAAAAAGCGTCCGAATGGATTTCCCAGCATCGAAAAGATGATGGGATTCCGGAACCGAAGGCGGCCTAAAGCCGTCAGCTTGGTAGTTCGTCAAGAGCTACCAAGCTCTTAATCTCGTCTCGTCCTTCCCCCGCCTCCAGCGCCAATCCAAACGGCGAGACAATTCTTCGTTTGTACCGAAGTACCGTAGCTGGAATCTTTTGGAAGCCCGCCTGTTGCCTCCTTTTGTTTATCATCATCAGTAGACGTAGCTGCTGCCTTCTTATCGGGGCATAGGGCTCGTAAGGGAGTTGGTACAACTCCGCTGCGAGAGACTCAACTGAGCGGTGACAGGCCCTCTCCTGGAAATATCCGCAAAGGTTTCGAAACTCTTGTCTGGCGATTTGAACTCTTGACCTCATCTTTCCATCCGGTACTAGTTCAGAGTGACAGGCCTCCCTTTTCAGAAAGCCTCCCTGTTTTGCAGATAGTG
The DNA here is from genome assembly GCA_964394065.1 of uncultured Pirellula sp. Taxonomy (GTDB): domain Bacteria; phylum Planctomycetota; class Planctomycetia; order Pirellulales; family Pirellulaceae; genus JBKCUI01. Next base: position 19,804 of record CAYMXM010000019.1, read on the forward strand.
AGTATCCTCCAACCATGATAGGAGCCTTTCTGGCGTCTCGAAGGTTCCTCGCCTCGTTTTCGAAAAATTCGTGTTTGCCGTGCGTCGCGAATATAAACCAAAGGTGCCCAAGTCGGAGGTAATGGAGATTTGCAAGTCCTTGCAGCTTCCTTCTTGCTCTCTGCTGACGTGAGATTTCAATACGGTAGCGATTGAGAAGTTTGCGGTCTATATGTAGTGGCGATTTGTCGTCGGGAACAACTCCTCGTACGTAGAACCAATAGCCATGAGGAAGAATGTTGCATGCAACCTGTTGCACGAAACCTTCAAGGCTAGTTACGAGGTATCGATACTCCATGTTGACTCCTTTGAAAGGCTCTGCAAAGTTCATTGCTAGAGACTTAAAAGTGGGAGGCCGTCATCCAACAGCCTCCCCGGTAAAGAGAACCCAATTCGAGCAAAGCATCGCAGCAAAATTGGTACTCAATTCGAGACCATCTGCAAAACTACAAAAGATGCTTCGTCAACCTAGAAGCAAAAACACTTACCTTCGTCGACGAACCATTCCATTGAATGATGCCTTAATTGGCGCAGGCCCAACTACATTCCTAGTAAGACCGCGCCAATTCCATAGGCGTCATCATGAGTGAACCTACAGTGAAAACTACCGCGTTCAAAAAACACTTCGAGTGATCACCGTCAATTCGCTGCCATTGGAAGGTACTTCTCCCGAAGTAACTTCGAATGCCGTCACCGGCTTCCCTACTCCCCACACCGGCGCATGTTGAACGATCCGCGCGGGACCGAACCCCATGGGTGGATTCGTGGCTTTTTAAGTAAGGCCACACACCAACTTTGAGCATATCCAAGCGAAAATCCAAAAGGCTGTGCCTGCGTTGCACAATGTCCGTCGCTTCGGCGTTGGTGCCCAAAAAACAGAGTTGATACGTTGCAACATCAACGAGATTTCGGGACAACACCATCAGTTTTCACCAGATCAGTTCTTACAAGGGGTGCAGGAGCGTGGGTGAAGTTCTCGCACGTCCCGACACTACAACGGATTCTTCGTGGTTTCTTTTCGACGAAGTTTCAGAATCAGGAAAACACGAAATCCTAATCCCACTCGCCAAAAAGGGGCGTTCCAAGGGAGCAAAGATCTTTCTTGCGTTCCAAAGTATCGCATCGCTTCAGTCATCTGAGCTATACGGAATGCAAGGGACTGACGATCTACTTGGCCAAATCGCAACCAAGTTTATTGGCCGTCTCGAATGCCCCACCACCGCTGAATACTTTTCTCGACTTCTTGGTGATAAGCGCAAAATGCAAGCGTCCTACAGCTACACATCGGGAGGTGACAAACCAACATCTACCGTGAGCTATAGCGAGCAAACTCGCAGAAATGTTCTTCCTAGTTCACTAACGAGCCTCCCTTTTGCTGGATATTCCAATGGAATTGTGGGCTACGTCATGTCCCCACGGTTTGGCGCTTTCAAGACGAAGATCCCAGGGAAGAAACTTTTCGATCAGGACCTTATTCCGCCGAAGAGTGATGTACAGGGCTTCATTGCGAGACCAGCGCACCAGCAGATTCTTCGCCCGTGGACAGAAGAAGAGGCTGCCCGGTTTGGTGTAGACATACATCGGCCAATGGAACTGAAAGGATTCTCCAAATCCATCGATGGTCCAAAACGAAATCCCCAGCCCAAACTCACCTTTGACCCGCTAGAAGGAATGTTCGAATGACATCCCAAGACTTACCAAATCCTTCTCAACGAATGGTTGCCAATGCTCAAGGACGGAGAACGACTCTTTCCTAAGTTGGAAAGTCGCAAAACTTGGGTAATGATCAAGCATGATTTGGAGAACGCTGGAATCCCGTACAAGACTGCTGCAGGATATGCAGACTTCCATGCAAGTGGACGTCATACCTATATCACTGAATTGCTTCGCAAAGGAGTCACCTTGCCGGAGGCCAAGGAGTTAGCTCGACACTCCGATGTCAAGATGACGATGCGTTACACCCACATAGGACTTGATGACCAAGCAGTGGCAGTTCGCGTGTTAGTCACACCACCCTCGCAAGCAGTTGGCGCTTCGCAGCCAGAGGAAAAGAATGCGGCTACAAATGGCCCTAAAGAAGAGCTGCAAGATGGGGAAGGGGCCAAAGAACGCGCTGCAAATGCGCTGCATTTGGGATGCACTTTGGGGCATTATAAGTCACTTAGTGGCACAGAGCCCTTGTCTGCGAAAACTCGCAAACCCATAAAAAAAACAGGGAATGACAACGTTTGTCACTCCCTGTCTCATTTTGATAAAGTCGGGGTGATAGGATTCGAACCTACGACCCTCTGGTCCCAAACCAGATGCGCTAG
>CAYMXM010000020.1:0-21605 GCA_964394065.1 uncultured Pirellula sp.
GGATGGATGCGTGGTTGCCAGCGCTATCCCTCGCTTACGCCACGGGTTGTGATGGAGGACGCTTCGCGTCCACCCACTTACCACCGATGCGTCAGGCCAAGCCGGGGGTGAGCTGTATTGCCCCAATCCCGGGTGCCCCCAATTGCGCAACAACCCCGGCGAGTGAGAAGTGAATTAGTTTGGCGTCAACATGGGTCCCAGACATTGCGAGTATCTGGTCGTAAGCCAAGAGTTGGCCGACATATTCCGCCGCTTTGGCTGCGCAGCTGCTACGACGAATAGGGGCGCTCTTGTGATCGATCAAAACCAGCTTTCCATCGGGGAGTTCAAGGATGAGATCGATCGTTCCGACCCATTGGCCACCGTCCAAACGAGGGGCACTCACGGGCACTTCTACGTGCCATTTTGCCCCCGGGTAGGTGTCGTTGACCCACTTGACGAATCGATCGCCGGAACGAACAAGTTCTGAAGCTGGCAGTACTGAGGTAACGGAAAACGGGGCAATGCACCTTTCTGCGATCTTCGTTTTCTGTTCGTGACTCGCGTTGACGAGCGAAGGCAAGGCTGCCATGTAGCGGTGAACGGCGTCACCGATCAACGAGTATTGAGCTTCTGTTGTGCTCGCCGGGAAGAATGGAGCTCCCGGTAGTATCGACAACGTAAAGTCAGCGATGGCTGTGGGGTTCTCGGCTTGGCTTGGTGAGCAATACCGCTTGTTAAGGAAGGGCAGTTCCTCGGCCTGGCGCTCGCTGATCCAGACTTGCATTGCGGGAGCGCCGAAGCAGTGCAGATCTAGTTCTTCATGCGACAAATGGCGAATCACAAGTGTCGTCTCTATCCCTTCGATGGGATGCTCACCAGGTTCCTGTGTTGGGTCGAGCAATGAGTCGACCCTAGCTAGCGAACCAAGCCATTGGTAGCTTTCGGTACGGTGCGAGAAAACAAGCTTCTGTTTTGCTCGGGTGCAACCAACGTACAACAACCGAAGATTCTCCTCGGCTTCACGTTGGCTCTGATCCAGTCCCTCCGGAGTCTCTAATGCATCGGCCTCTAGCGAGCTCCCTTTCTTGATGCCACCAAACGGGCCGTCGGTAATTCCAAATGGCCAGAACCAAGCCCGCAGTCGTCGGTTCAGCAGCGGATCCCCCTCAATCGTTTCGCTGCTAACGACGGGCCTCCACATGTCAGGGGCTCGCGCGGAGTTCAGGCCGCTCAGTACAACCACGGGCCACTCCAGGCCTTTTGCTCCGTGATAGGTCATGAGCGTTACCGCGTCATGCCCTTGAGCTGTAAAGCGCGAATCCGCGTTGTTGGCGGCCAATTCATCCAGATAGAGAATCAGGCCAGATAGTGTCGCACTACCGCTGCCAGTCGCGGCGGATCCTTCGTACTCTCTTGCATGGCGTATTGCAGAGTCAAGATTCGAGCATCGTCGACTTGCGTTACCCCAAGGTTGTACGCGGCGCGGAATCGCTAGAGCTTCAACCACCTGCTGCATGACTAACGATGGCGAGAGGTTGCGATAATCAATGGCCTCAAGCCCAGCCAACAACGGCTCCTCTTGCCAGGGAACCTGGAACTCCACTTCACCCGTTTCGGGATCTGAAGTCGCCTTTGCAAGGGCATGAAGCCTGTCCGATAACCAAGCCGGCGTAGGTGCATTCGGATCGCTAGAAAGATGCATGATGGTTGCTGCAGCCAACGAATCGTAGCGGTTGGCGACGAGCCGCAAACCGGCTAGCAGAAGCTGACCTTCTCGGGTCGAGAACAATCCAGGGCTTTCCAAGAGATAGGGAATCCCTACTTCATCCAGTGCAGCTGCTAGCCGCGATAGCTGAGCATTTCCTCGTTCTAGAATCGCAATATCGCCAAAGCGTGTACCTTCGCGATGCAGCTGCGCGATACCACAGGCGAGCGCGACCGCTTCGTCCTCATTTCTCGTAACATCCAACAACCAACGCTCGACGCCCCGAGGTTCTGCTTTGTTCTGTGGAACCTGGCGAGGATCTTCCTCGAAATGGGGTGCGAACAATTCGCCGACCAACTGCACCAAGCCTTTTTGGCTGCGGTGATTGTTTGGCAATGTCGAACGGTGTTCTTCCGGTACTCGCTCCCAAACCTCGGCCACTAGGCGAGGGTCCGTATCTCGGAATCCATAGATTGCTTGCCGTGAATCACCGACCCAGCGATTTCGAGGAGAAATAGACCGCATACGTTGGAAGATCGCGAGCTGTAGCGGGTTCGTGTCTTGGAACTCGTCCACCAAAACCAGATCATAGTCGTGTGAAATACGCTTCGCCAACGATTCGTCTTCAAGCAACCCCAGCAACAATGTTTCCAGGTCCGTAAAGTCGACCAATCCACGTTCCGACTTATAGCGAGTGTACTCCGCATCAAGCAAAAGAATCTCCTCACTCAAGAGACGACTGAACTGCGTTAGGTCGTCATGCAACTGTGGATTGTTTCGGACCTCGGCAGCGAGCAGACGAAGCTCATCAAGCAGTTGATCAGCTCCGGACTTCTTCCCGGCCTTGATTTTCGCCGCGTCGAGATACGTCCCCCAGAGCGGACTTTTGTTCGAACTGAGCTTGCGCAGATCTTTGATCGCGCCGGCTGTCGTTTGGGTCGTATCATTGGTCGTGGTCTCAATAGTGTCGATGGCAGTTTTTGCCAGTGCAAACAGGTGCGACACAGGCTGAGCAGTTTTGGCAACTCCATTCGGGGCAAGGATCTCGCAAACTCGGGAAGTACTTGCCGCCAAGTGTTCTTGGAAAGTCTCGTCGGCAATTCGATTCCCTCGCTTGGCCGCAAGCAGCGCGAGAATCTGGTTCGACAAATCATGGATCCCCAGTCGCTCCGAACGCTCTGTGAGTGGTTCCCAACGCGCCGGTGGAATAGCGGCCAACAAGTCATTAAGAACCTTCTCGGCTCCTTGCTCGAACACTTCAAGCCGTGGTGACAAACCAAGATCGATTGCATAGCGCCGAAGCAATTGGTGGGCGACGCTATGAACCGTCCCAATAGCAGCCAGTTCCAATCGGTCGGCATGGGTGTGTCCGTCCCCTTCAAGGAGCTTTGCCTGGATACGTTCCTTCAACGCGGCAGCAGCCTTCTTGGTGAAGGTAGTGGCCAAGATTCGAGCCGGGTCCAGACCATCGGCTACAGCCCGAGCCACCGTGTTGCACAGATCCGTCGTTTTACCGGAGCCCGCTCCCGCGCGGACGACTTCAAGTAAGTTGGTCATAGCAGTTGTTGGAGCCCGCAAAGATGTTGATAGTCGCAATACTTGCACACGTACTGCGTGTCTGTCGGTTTGAGATTCGTCTCCAAGACGGTTCTCAAGCCTTCTGGCCAGTGGTCTGTTTCCTGCAGAGGTCTCGCGGGGATGTTGCCGTCGGAAGTGAGCCACGATTCAGCGTTCCGAATCGCCGTTTCAAACTCTTCCCAAACAGTTTGTACCGCAGAGCCATCGACAACCGATCGGCGTTCGACTCCGTGGAGCGGCCCACCGGACGGTGTGAACAACAAACCGTCACTCAGCACCAGATAGGCAATCGCCGGGAAACGCCCTCTCTCTTCCGAGCGGCTGTAAGCGTATGTGGCAAGCTGCACCGCTCTTCCCTCTTGAATCATCTTCTCATACCTCTTGCCGCCATATTTGAAATCGATAATCCCCTCGTGCCCTGTAACATCCTCAACCAAACAATCAATCCTTCCAGAGAACGGCTTACCAAAAGCTTGCCCCACGACGTCGACTTCAATACCCTTGATGCGATAACCACCTGCGGACAGCGTGTCGATCAAAACACGAGTCGCGTGACTCAATTCTTTGCGAAGCTGTTGTCGTTCGCGGTACTTACCTGATTGAGCGAGCGGTGCGGCATCCAATTCCAGACGTTCATCAAAAAGACGCTCCACGCGTGCTACGGCTTCATCGGTGTCGGGGAGTTCACCGCCATCATTGAAGGCATGCTCCAGGATCTTGTGGCAGAAGCTCCCCTTGAGCTGAAAATCGCTCGGCAATTGCGCGATGGAACTGGGACGGAGCTGGGCTAGATGCCGGAAAACCCATTTCAACGGACATGCGAGGCGATCCTCAAGCTCTGTCGCCGAAACGGTTTCGCGGTCCGACAGCAAGGATGGATCGACAGACCAAATGGGACGCACTGTCGGTGGTGGTTCGATCTCTTCAGAGGCAAGATTGCAAATAAATGGTGACAAGCAGGAAACATCACCCGACTCAATCATCCTTTCTAGCACAATCCCATTGGGTTTAAACTGCTTCGAAAGCGCGGTCCGAATCGCCAACCACAACGGGTGAGAACGCTGTTCGTTATCTTGTGGTAGCGAGACTGCGAAAAGAGCGTTCTCAACGAACCCAAGCCCTCTCGCTTCGGCGGTTCGCAACGACGTTAGAGAATTCGTTCCGTCATCCACGTCAATCTTGAGATCTCGCAGGGTATTGAGGTGGTCGGTAGACCATCGACAGGGGGATGCGTCACCGGTTCCCAGCCCCAGCCAGATGACGCGATAGCAACGATCGGTGATCTCCGCCAACGAGCGAACTCGCGTCGGCCCCCCTTCCGCTTCGATGGAACCGGTCGTTTCAACGCTGTTGGAGAGAGCTTCTTCTAGCAAGCGCGATAATTGAGGTGCGCTGAGTTCAGTCCCTTGGCTCTGTGCTAACTCACCGAGCAATGTTGCTTGATCCGCGGCAATACGCAAAGCTCGAACTAGCTCCATGGAAGGGTCCGGTTCGCTAGTCATCGAGATCGCCAAACCGGTCCCCCACTTCGCGACCGCCGCGCATCGTTCTCGAACCAATCGAGTCGGAACCAAGTTGTTTTGATTCACCCGTTCACAGAGCAACCACACGTCCAGTCTTGCTCGCACCTTCCCTTCGGGATCAGCTTCCGCATGGCAGAGTTTGGCGACTGTTTCTTCCCAAGCGTTGCTCCCTAACCCAGGTTCATTGGTTAAAGCGCGAGCAAGCTCATTCGCAGCGCGGCGTGGGATAGGGGAAATAGGGAGAGTCAAAAAGTCGAGCAAGTGCTGAGGATCGACCGGGCTCCACAGCAATCTCAAGCTTAGCGGCAACACCTGCAGCATGGGATGCGCTTCAGAACAGGTCGATGCACCCATGGTAGGGAGACCATAGCGGCGCAGCGCTCCATCCAGCTGGATCGCCAAGTAGTCGTCTTCGCAGAGCAACACGGTTCGTTCCAATTGGTCTCGATCGTGCGCGAGGGTTGCGGCAACGTATTCGACAGCAGCGGTTTGGCTGAGCGATTGGGTAAAACGCAACGATTCGTCCAGTTCAATTCCCGCATCCGCGACACCTCTTACGACGGCTTGTATCCGTCGTAAAGCGGACCCCTCGATCGCTGCGAACTCCGCTTCGGCAAAGGGAACAATATTGAGACGACTTAGTACCCCCTTCCATTTGCTTGGCCAGCGATCGACAGGATCCGCCAGTTCACACGAATGCGGCGGCAGCACTTGCCCCGCATCGAGCGATTCAAGAATGCGATGAATGCGTTCCGCGATACAAGGAAACACAAACTCCCGTCCGTTAGCTGCCAACGCCAGATCACGAACTAGAGCAGGCAAACCCTCCGCGTCAGATTGATCCCAACCGCCCAGTTGCAATTCATCTCTGCGCGACAACAGTTCAGAAGCGGTCGCCCATCGATCCGTTTGCAAACTGCGGGTAATAACCGAGCCAGCAACCCCATCAAGCGCAGTTGCATATTCCGTAACATGACTAGCCCTATGAGCCTCCGCCACCGGCAATCCAAGCTGCACCTCCAACCACCCAAGCAACGTCTCGGGCCCCCCCTGCAACTCATTAATCATCGCTCGCCCAACGGTAGGACGAATCGGACCAGGAGTCAGTCGAATGTGCAGCCTAGGGATTGGTAAGGTTTGCATGTGGAGTTCTCGGGCGTGGAGGTAGTGGCTTCGGATCTCATTATTGAGCTGTCCTAAAATAACTGCACTTTAGGAAAAGATCTTAGCTAGCATTCGAACGGACCTAGCAACAAAAGCTCTCAAGGAAAATTGTTTTCGCTTAACAAAACAAAACCTTCTAGGAAAGCCAAGGATGGCTAAGCGTAAACGGCCTTCGCGTCCCCCACAACCACAACACAAGAAGAAGTCGAAGCGATAGCAGCACGACAAACGGAGTCGACTTGGCAAAGCCAATCCTGCTCGTCGCAAGACCGATGTGGATGTACGTAAGACAGTGCGATGTGGCTGCATTGGATGCGAAGTATGGCTGGGAATTTCAAACCAAACACCAGCTTGCGTTCGAAATGATTCGGCAGGTGGTCTCCTGGCTACGACTGAAATTGCCGAGAGGCCGATACGTGTCGTGATAGTTCGATTTGATAATGGGGACACCGCTTCCTATTTCAGCACCGATCCTAATATGTCGGTGGAGACCATTCTGGAAACGGTAGCAGCGCGCTGGGCCATTGAAGAGTTCTTCCATAATGCAGCATAAAATCCAGGAAAAAATGCTTCACAGCGTTGCCCGTAACGGCGGGGTAATTGACGATGCAAACCGGTCGAAGTAGGTTGGAGGTCATTGTTACCGAGTCGTTGAGTACGGTCCTATTCGTTAAGGCGTTTTTTTATGACAAGACCTCACCGCGCGCGAATATCGCTTCTTCTTGCATGCATAGCAGCATTCTATCTGCAACCCCCCTCCTTCGCCCAAGAGCTTGTAGTCAATGGCGGCTCCATTGTCGAGAACAATGGTGGAGCTGAATCTTTTCAGCTGGGATCCATCGGTTTTTCTCCTAGTGGACCTATCAATCCCACCGATAGCGGCACCTATCGCATCACTGGTGGGGGGACCACGACGTTTAATCGAGCCACCCCTAACGACTCTGACACAGGGAACGTCTTCATCGGGCAAGTTGGCGGGGGAGCAGGCCAGGTAGCGATAACGAATGGTTCCTTGGTCGCGGCATCGCAAACCTCCATAGACAACGGAACGATCAACATTCATGCCGATAGCGGTCAGGCAGCAGACTTGGCTACGGGGCGAGCAATCTTGGCGTTTAGCAGCGGTTCTCAAGCGACTGTCAATGTTACAGGCCCTGGCTCCACCTTAAATGTGGGAAACGGTTCAAGCCATGTAGGTTATGGTGGTACAGCTACGTTGGACATCACGGGTGGAGGTGTAGTTTATTCCCAAGGAGGGGCGTTTGGTCGGATGGCAGGCTCCTCCGGTACGGTAAATGTTTCAGGCGCCGGATCGAAGTTAATCGATTCAGGCAACATCATTATTGGGTTGCTAGGCACTGGTGCATTGAACATAACTGACGGAGGCTTAGTTCAGCAAACATTTGAGTCAGTGATGGTCGGATCCGGTTTAACCGGGGGGAGTGGATCGATAAAGGTAAGTGGGACCAATTCTAGACTGGAAGTTAAACGCCTCGATATCGGTGAAAATAACAGCGGAACGCTTGAGGTCACAAACGGAGGCAAAGTTGTTAGTCAATCTGACTTGATCGTCGGCGTTGGCTTCATTAACAATGCCAACCCCAATGGAAACGTCATCGTTTCGGGTGCCAATTCGACCATGGAGTTCGCTAGAACTCTTGTTGGCCTTGCTGGTCAAGGATCATTGACCATCGAATCGGGGGCATCAGTCATTGGCGGAGAAATCGGTGTAGGGGTGGAGGCTGCTGGCGGTTTACAACCAGGTTCGAAGCAAGGGGTTGGTAACATCACCGTTACGGGCAACGGTTCTCTGCTCACGGGAACCTCCCTTTACCTGGGAGGTTATAGTAATCCCGTCTTAGGCTCCACTTCGGGGGGAGTCGGAACGCTAAATGTCCTCGACGGTGGGGCTGTTGTTATTTCAGGTGATGGAGCCCTCTTCGCTGGCGGAACCGTGACTGTTGATGGGGGGACATTTTCGGTGTCCGGAACCCTCAACAACGATGGTGGTGCTATCCTGTTTAACTCGGGGGTGATTGGTGGCAACGGTCACTTGAACTTCAATGTCGAGGTTGGCAACGAGATGACAATTGCACCAGGAAATAGTATCGGCACGCTCGGCTTTAGTGAGCTGACATTGTCGAGTGGAGGTGCTTATGAGTGGGAGGTGGCCGACCTATCCGGTTCGGGAGCACCCGGTACCGGTTGGGATCTGGTCAACGTATCAGGTATGTTGACGCTTGATGCGACTGTAGCGTCACCATTCACATTGGCAATTGTTGACCCGTCAAACGTGACAGGATTTACCCCGTCTCAAGCTGGAAGCTGGGTCGTTGCTCAGTTTGGTTCTCTGGGAGGAACGTTTGACCCAAACGCTATCCAGTTTGACACCTCAGGCTTTTCTGCGGATTTGGAAGGCGGCCACTTCGTTGCATCGATATCAGGGAATTCGCTCTTTGCGAACTTTGTCCCCACCGCGGTACCTGAGCCATCAACCTTTCTCTTACTTACCCTTGCGGGCGCCGGATTCTATGCCAAGCGAGGAAGGCGGCTGTTCGGCGACAGTTAGATTTCCACTTCGTATTGCCTCAACGAGGGAGGTTACCGAAATACTCGCCCAGAAAAGAATGCTGGAACACCGCCTCCTTTGCGTTGCCTAAATCACGCAAAATGCGGAAGAACCTGTTTGAAACGCCAAATGCCCCTCCCCAGGTCAAACGCATACTAAGTTGCAGGCAGGCCAAGGAGTTGCGTCAGGTATGTGTCATTCCAACCAGCCATTCTGAGCTGCATAGCTATGCTCCTCCCAAAGTCCAAAGCCTTCTCCTAGAAGCGTTGTTTAACGGAATGAATTCCGTTCTACATTGGGAGCGGTTCGGTTGCGTCGCCGAAGCGGTCGGGATGCAAATCAAATTTATCGAGTACCGATAGATAGAGACGACACATTTGCCGATTGCTATCCTCGCGATAGTTGAGTACCCGCCCGGTTTCTACTCGCCCTCCACCCTTGCCCAACATAATGACCGGCAATTGCGATGCGTCATGGCCGCCGTTCATCATGCTGGAGCAGAAGAGGAGCATCGTGTTGTCGAGAAGCGTTCGCTCCCCTTCCTGAATGCTTTGCATCCTCTTGGCTAGATAAGCCAATTGCTCGACAAAAAACTGATTCACTTTGAGCCAGTCCTCGGTGTCCGAGTGAGAGAGCAAGTGATGGATCATGTAGTCGACGCCCAGATTCGGGAATCGGAGCGAAGAGTGGTCGTTGTTCAACTTGAGGGTCGTCACGCGAGTGGTGTCGGTCTGAAATCCGAGGAGCATGATGTCGCACATAAGCCGCATATGTTCTCCGATATCTTGCGGGATCCCATCGGCAGGCCGCGCGCGGTCCGGCTTCTCCAGCGTCGGACGCCAACCTTGCAATTCTCCTCGCTCGTTCGCTCTGGCCAATCGCTGTTCGACATCCCGCACCGAATCCAGGTACTCATCCAGTTTGCGTTGGTCCGATTGGCTGACGGCTCGGCGCAGATCCGCCGCATCGCTCAGTATCGCATCGATCACGCTCTTATCTTGCTGATGCGATTCTTCTTTAAACAATCGATCGAAGGCGAGCGCCGGGTAGATTTCCAAAGGAGTCGGCGTAGTCGGTGATGACCAGGAAATGTGCGAACTGTAGAGCATCGAGTAGTTCTTATGCACCGACGGATTCGATTTTTCACAACCGAGCACCAAACTGGGGACCTTGGTACTCCGCCCATACGTTTGAGCGATCCACTGATCGACGCTGGTCCCCGATCGAATTTCCCCACCGGAAGCTAACGGCGCTCCAGAGAGAAGATTCCCCGTCTGCGACGAGTGGATATTCCCCTTGAGCGCCTCTTCGTTGTAAAGGCCACGGACAAAGAGTAACTCGCTTCGCAAATCCTGCAGTGGAGCGAGTACACGTCCAAGCTTCATCTCTGCTCCCGAGCCTTCCGCCCACCACTCTTTACTATGGAAACCGTTACCGGCGAAAAGGACTCCGAAACGAACTGGTGCACCGGAGTTCTTGTCGCTGCTCGGGACGGCGGTCCCCCAAACTGGAATCGATTCGAGCCATGGCAATGCCATTGAGACTCCAAGCCCTCGCAGAATAGTTCTACGGTTCCAACGACGCTGTGTATTAAAACTCGCGGACATTATTTAGCGGCCTCTTCAGCTCGAACCTCTCGGAACTGACGACTGGAAACAATCGCCTCGACGGCATCCCATACACCATATTTCGAATCCTCCTCCGCTCGTTTCGCAAGCGATTCCAACAACGGTTTGTCGGAAAGGAGTACTTCTCTCCCTAGGGCATATCCCAAAAGTTTACGATGGAATTGGAACAAGAACTCCGATTTCCTTTGTTCGGTCAGATAATTCACCAGATCCTGCGGATTGCTAAGGTTCGTCCCGTCTGGCAACGACGCCTTGGTGTCGACCGGTTGACCGATCGCATCCAAAGTCCGATGACGTCCGATCGCATCGAACGACTCAAGCGAAAACCCAAACGGATCCACCAAACGATGGCAGGGTGCACAAGCTGTCGAATTCACATGCAACTCGATCAACTGCCGCTCGCTCAAATGATCGGGAACAAAATCGGGAAGTGCAGGGACATTCTTGGGAGGCTTTGGCAAGGGAGCTCCTAACAATACTTCGCTGATCCAAGTTCCTCGCAAGATGGCGCTCGTTCGCGAGGCTCCCGATTGCTTTGCCAGGAACGACGCTTGCCGCAGCACCCCTCCTCGGTGCCAACGGTGGATCCCATCGATCCGTTCCAGCAGTGCAGGTTCAGGCAGGGAAGAGACATCCGGGGCGGACTCAACAGTCTTCGCTCCCTCATCTTCCCTTTCCATACCGTAGAAAGCCTTGAGAGGGCCATCGACGAATGTGTAATCGGCCTTCAACAGATCGAGCGGGTGACGATTCTCCTGCACAAGATAGGTAAAGAATGCATCGGTCTCGCGCTGCATCGACGTTCGCAAAGAAACGAACGCAGGAAACACCGTTTCACTCTTTTCATCGAGTTCAGAGACCTGGGAAACTTGTAGCCATTCTCCAAAGAACTGTGTGGCAAATCGATTGGAACGAGGATCTCGCAACATCCTCGCGATTTGTCTACGAGCCTCTTCGGAAGTCCCCAACGCCCCCAAATTCGCTTTCGATCGCAACTCATCGTCGGGGCTTGAAGCCCACAGGAAGTAGCTCCAACGCGTCGCAAGCTCATACGGATGCAGCGGACGTACTCCTGTTTCGACGGGCTCTTCCAACCGGTAGAGAAACTCGGGGGCGACAAGAATCCGAGCAATGCAACTACGGATCGATGCCTCGTGGGAAAGCTTTTGCTCTCGAAGCGTCTGGTATAGCTTGCGAAGCCCTTCTTGCTCGTCGGTCCGGAGCGCGCGCCGGTAAGCTCGCTCAGCGAAGGAGAGCAACCAATCGACGTGAGTTTTCTCCGAATGAAGCAGCGTTTTTCGAAAAGCCTCAGCTCGATCGAGAATCGGTTGGCGAAGTGGCTCAAACGCGGACGGATCCGCATCTTGAGTAGCGTACTGCCAAAGTTGCTCGTAAACATCGACGCTCCGGAGGGCGTCTTGCGTGACGTAGTGAAGCTCTTCCCACAATTGATCGAGTCGCTTCCTTTCCTCGTCCGATAGCATCAACGATTGCAGATAGCCATCCTCGCGATGGTAGAGAGTCAATGTGACCACTTCATCGACGGGAACGATCTGCGAGTAGCAGAGCGCTGCCGGAAATAACTCTCTGAACTCGGCGAACCATTGCTCGTACTCCTCTCGATTCGAACTCCCCTCTGCAAACAAACCAGAGCCGGGGAGGATTGGATCGCTCCCGTTCGCAGCCGGGCGATTTCCAGCTTCCAAAGTCACCGGTGTGACTTCCTCTTGCCAAGATCTCGGTCCATTGCGTTTACCGATGTGCCCCACCGAATTGAATTTCCAGAGTGACTGTTGCCATTGCGAGATCCAGGCCATCAACGAATCTGTCGATCCAGATGAGACCGCATCTTGCCATCGCCGCCGAAGCTCCCGGATCAGTGGAGAGGTATCGCCCGACGGTTCTGGATCTACTAGGAGAACATCTGCGAGACGTCTCAAGTAGCGGGGGCTTAGGTTTTCTTGCGCTGCGATCTCTTCGAATGAACGCTCATGCTTCTGTAGCGGAACGGCGTGTCGGAGAAGTGATTGCAAATAGACTTCTAGGGGAAGTCGGCCACCCTGGTTGGTTTCGAAGATGACCCCTTGCAAATTCATCTTCTCTGCCCCGCGGTTATCGGTGTAGCGGGAGTAGAGTTCACGGATTTGGTCCAAGCGTTCGGTTCCCCAATCGCTCGGATATTGGCTCTTCGAAAAGGAGACGCCGTGCGGGAGAAGGACTGCATGCTCCGCTATCGACTTCGCCGCGTCGAGATATTTGGTAAAGAGGGCGGGGCTCATCACCATCGCAGCGCCCGCGTTGGTAAACCCTTCGCCTGCCGCGTTATCGCTCGGGAACTCTTTGGCAGGGGCTAGGGAATCGACTCCGGTTAGATCGCGAAGCGTATAGGTATATTCGGTATTACTCAATCTCCTGAGGAGAATCGGGCTCGGATCGTTGGCGTCGTGATGCGCGATCGCATCGAGCGTTTTTGTGCCCCAGTCGACGACCGCAGCCCGCTCCTCAGGTGTTGGTTGCATGGAATCGGCGGGGGGCATCTCTTCAAGCCGGAGGACTCGAACGATTTGTTCCAGGCGTTTGTCCCGTTGGCGATTAGGGATTTCGGTCCATGCTTCGAAATTGAGGTTCCCCTCATCGACTTCGGTAGAGTGGCACTCCAAGCAGGTCTTATTCAGAATGGCTTGTACCGCTTCCGGAATCTCCCGGCTCGATTGGGCTTCCACCTGCGGCAGCAATCCGCAAGCAAGGATCAAAAGACCAGAAACGGGGGCCAAGGTCCTCACTCTCCGGGGGCCGGTTCGATCGAGGCGGCCATGCTTCCGTTCGGGGAGGAGCTGTGGGGGTCGCTTCCGAATTCGTGGATTTGATCTCGCTTTAGCTCCGCTACTTCTTTGCTGGTGGTGTAGCAAATTGCGCGACCTCGCTTATCGACCTCTTCTGCGATCTTGAAGGCTTGGATTGCGGAATGATGAAAGAGCTTTTGCATCATTTCGATCACGTAATCGTACGTGTGAACGGGATCGTCCCAGAGAACGACATTGTACCGCGGTGGACGTTTCGGTTTGGGCTTCTTAGGGATTGGGCGAACTACAGGTTCCGCGACGGCAGTATCCGATGCAGACATAGCGAATCTCATTACGGGGGAAACAAGATGGATTGAAGCTCTGAATCCTACGACCGGGAGGATTCTCCCAGTCGGAGCAACAGAACCTATTCTAACAGTTTCCCCGGGTAGACTGGCAAGGAGGATTCTTCCGATTATCGCGGAAGTTGTCGCATGGGACGGGGAGGCGGTGTGAAGATATGCCGGCTGCGCGGACTTCTCGTCCTCCAACCTTGTGGGATGGTAAAAGGTGCTTGGGGGGCCGACGCGTAAGCGAGGCCAGGCAATCACAACCCGACGCGTTAGCGAGGGACAGCACTGACAATCACGCATCCAATGCGAAGGTCTCGCAGCACGCCCTTCGTGCTTCTTGGACTGCTATCCGACTTCCGAGGTATTCCCGACAAGGGCCACGTTTATTGGTCCCGCGGTCCCTCGCTAACGCATCGGGTTGTGAAGGGGGGACGCTTCGCGTCTCCCCCAGAGTTGCGAATGGGGCCGCTTCCCACTTGGTTCCCCCCCTTGGTTATTTTTTGATCTCTCGAATAGCGATGTTCTTCCAGCGGACTTCGAAGGGGCCGTTCCTGCCTACTCCATGGACTTGGAGGGCGAGGAAGCCTTCGGTGTAGGAGTTCGGGTCGTTGAGATCCTCGACGAGTTTTCCGTTGATCCAGGTCTGGATTCGCTGGCCGTCTGCGCGGATGTGGTATTGGTTCCATTCCCCGTTCTTCAGCTCGCTATGGGGAGGTTGCGTGGGAGAGATCCAATTTCGCGTGGTCGCTTCGCCGTAGATATAGCCAGATTCGCCAGGGCTCGCCTCGATCTCAACTTGTGGGCCATGAACGCGGCCGCTATCCCTTTCCGGGATGCTCTTGGAACGGATCTGAACTCCGGAGTTGAGTTCGTTGTCGACCTTCACCTCAAACTTCAATTCAAAGTCCGAGTAATTCTTCTCGGTGCAAAGGAAGGAGTTCGGGCTCTGATCGGCAGTGCGCCCGACGATCGCCCCCTCTTCGATTCGATAGGTTGCCCATCCGTTCTTTTGGACCCAACCGTCAAGGTCCTTCCCGTTGAAGAGTTCCACCCAACCTTCCCCCGCCGGGGTTGCGGGGGGTGGGGAGTTTTCGTTGCGCGTCACCTCTTTCAACGAAGCTTTCTCGGTACTTTCTTGGGCAAAGGCTAAGGGGGGGATGGTGAAGGTGGCGAGGAGGGAGAGGAGAAGCGATGTACGATTGCTGAACTGCATGAAAGGACCTCGACGGTTGCGTTGGAGAGGATGGGGGCGATACGATTCTTAGAGGCATCGGTCACATTCTCTTGCATTGGATGCCTTGCTTCAAGTGCTATCCCTCGCTTACGCCACGGGTTGTGATTTTCGGGGCAGTTCTTGAAAATATTTTTTCCGAATCTGAACAAGGCTGCCCCCATCCCTGTCCTACTGCATGGGGCAAAGCCTGCTCCAAAGAGGGACCATTAAGAAGCGTTAGGTTTCCCTTGGTAAAAGCCTGGGAATTGCGGCATTCTTTGAGTTGAAGAAATCCGTAGTTTCCCATATCTGAATGCTATGGACTTCGAATTGGGCTTCTAGCATGATGAGTCTATGCAGGGCTGATCCGCTGGAACCTCTCCTGCCCTCAGGGGCAGGAGAGGTTCCAGCGGATCAACTCTCTCCGGAAGGCAATGTTGCGAACCATTTTTCCGCAGGGAAAGTCAATGGTAGGAGCAGTCCTGAAATAACTTCCCGATTTGCGCGAGTTCATGTGAGAGCACGTCGCACTTAAGATTTCGGCTCCCTTGGGGGAGGTAGGGTTTGGGTATACTTTCATTTGTCGATCGTTTAAGGTCGTTTCATTGTGACATCTAGTTCGCCGCGGGCGGAGCGGTCGCTCACCGCCGTCTTTTTTTGTGCAAGCACTTACTTCGTACACTTCTTAGCACTTGGCTTCAGCTCGTTTCCATTGCAAACCCATTTGCGGAATCAGCTTTCGACATCGACTGCTAGCTTCCTGGCCGGACTGATTCCGATCGCTGCGTGCGTAACTTACTTTGTATTTCGCTTTGCGGAGTCCAAGGGATGGACTCGGAATCCGCAGCGAGTTTTGCTGGTTTCCGCTTTGGGTGTAGCCGCGACCCAGGGGATTCTCGGGTATCGACTTCATGCCATTTCCCATGGGGCGACTTGGTTTGGGCCTGCGGTAGATCTCGGGCTTTGCTTGCTGTTGCTCGGCTGTGCTCAGTCGAGCGTGATGACGATGCTCAATCATATCGGGGTCGCCACGATGGGCTCCCTCGCTTACACGGTGAGAGCGGCGGGATCTCTCGGCTACATGGCGGCCCTCATGTTCATGGGATCGGTGAGTGAGGCATGGTTTTCGGTTGAGAAGCAGCATCTTCTCGTTGCGGCAGCGGTCAGCGTCGTTCACTGCGCGATCGTGTTGGGTGCCTGTTGGGCGCTCCCTGTTCCTGAGGCTGGACATGCACCGACTCTACGTGGCCCGGGCGTCTCGCCCGGAGTTGTGAAGGCTGCATCGGGCGAGACGCCGGGAGCACGGGTAGAAGACCGCTGGGGATGGATCGGGCTATTGGTTCTCGTATTTCTCGTGGCGGTTTGCGAGATGTCGTACAGTCTCTACTCGCACGAGTTTCTGACCAAGACGTTCGGGAGTCGCGGGTACTTTGTCTTTGCCTTCGCCGTCTCCTTGGAGATCGCGATTCTCGTCGCGATGCCTTTGTTTCCGAAGTGGAAGGACCGACTCTTGTTTGTCGGCCCTCTCGGGTGGACCTTTGTCTTCGCGGGGTGCGTCGCGTCGATGTATGGCATGCCTTTGCTGGGGCTTTTTGGGTTGGGGATGGCTCTCAATTGTCCTTTTCAGATTTCCGCCAACGAGCATGCGCACCGAATCTGTCCGAGCGTTATGGGGGTAGCTTCGTTGACCCTTGCACAGTCGATCGGTTACGTAACTGCAGCCGGTCTCTCCTCGGGGTTGGCCCGATGGAGCGACTGGGCTGGGATTGCCAACGTGGGTAGCATGTCCGCCTTACCCGGTCTCCTTTGGATGGTCGCCGGTCCCCTCGCAGGCTTAGCGTTGGTACTCGCCCTTCGAAAACTTGCCGTCGAGAACGCGGCGTTCGATGTCGACGATTTTCGCGAGCCGAGCTGCGTGGCGGGGAGCGGGAGTGTAGCGAGCCGAGAGGAAAGCCCGAACGATCTCGTAGGCGACCTCCGGCCCGATCACCCGAGCCCCGATGCAGAGGACGTTCATGTCATCGTGCTCGACCCCTTGCCGAGCGGAGTAGGTGTCGTGGCAAAGGCTAGCGCGGATTCCCGGGAACTTGTTAGCTGCGACGCTAACCCCTACTCCTGAACCGCAGACGAGGATCCCTCGATCGATCTCACCGTCGATGATTCTGGTCGCGACGGCTTCGGCAAAATCGGGGAAATCGCAGGAGTCAGGGGTGTGAGTTCCGCAGTCGATCAGATCGACGGAAAGACTTTCGAGCATCCCTTTCACTTCGTTTTTCATCAGAAAACCTGCGTGGTCGCCTGCGATTGCGTAACGAAGTGGTCGTGATGGGGCCATATTTTTTAAACCTCAGGTCGCTGTTGCCTTGAAAAAGAAAGGCTGATACACTCTTCAACCTTCGTGTTTACTGGCTTTAGGGGTTGCGCGTGCAATTCCGTCAGAGAACCGTTTCCTCTAACCGCTGCGTCGTCTCCCCGCTTCAGAACTTTATCGCCTGGAAGGAATCCCGTAAATCGATCTTTTCGGTTGTAGCTTCTTTCGATGCGTTTAGGGCAGAGTCGTTCGCGAGCCTATTCAGGACATCTTAACGCATGGTCAACCGCACTCTTATTCGCTCTTTGGAAGACGACATCCTAGAGCAGGAACTCGAGATGATGTTCGGCGACGCCGCCGAAGAGCTCATTCTCGATTCTCTCGAAGACGCCAATCGTCAGTTTGACGTCAATCAGATCGTCGAAGGTAAAATTGTTGAAATCAACGAGGAATTCGTTGTTGTCGACGTTGGATTCAAGAGCGAAGGTGCAATTCATAAGAACGAGTGGGAAGAAGGTGAGCCACCTCCACAAATTGGCGACATCGTCAAGGTTCTGATTGAAGAAGTCGAAGATCAGCACACCGCTCCCGAAGATTCCCGAGCGATGATCAGCCTCAGCAAGAAGAAGGCTGAGAAGATCATTCAGTGGGAAAAGATGATGTCCTCCGTTCAGGAAGGACAAGTTGTCACCGGGACCGTCATCCGCAAGATCAAGGGGGGATTGTTGGTCGACATCGGTGTCAACGTCTTCTTGCCAGCGAGCCAAGTCGACATCCGACGCCCCAACGATATCGGGGATTACATCGGTCGCGTCGTTCAGTGCGAAGTTCTCAAGATCGACGAAACTCGCCGCAACATCGTCGTCAGCCGCCGCTCCCTCATCGAGAAGCAACGCGAAGAAGATCGCGAGCACCTCATGGCGGAATTGGAAGTGGGACAAATCCGCAAGGGTATCGTCAAGAACATCGCCGACTTCGGTGCGTTCGTCGACCTGGGTGGAATCGATGGCCTTCTCCACATCACCGACATGAGTTGGGAACGGATCGGTCACCCCACCGAGATGGTGGCTATCGATCAAGAAATCGAAGTCAAGATTTTGCAAATCGATCGCGAGAAGCAAAAGATCGCTCTCGGTCTCAAGCAAAAGCAAAACAACCCTTGGACCAACATCGCCGACAAATACCCTGTCGGTTCGACGGTTCCTGGAGAAGTTGTCAACGTCATGAGCTACGGTGCGTTCGTCAAGCTCGAGCCTGGTATCGAAGGTCTGGTCCACATCTCCGAGATGTCCTGGACACGACGTATCAATCACCCGAGCGAGATGGTTCAAATCGGCGACAAGATCGACGTCAAGATCCTCGGAGTCGATGCCCAAGGCCAACAGCTTTCGCTCGGTATCAAGCAAACCCAAAGCAACCCATGGGACGTCGTTCTCGAGAAGTATCCCGAGAATGCAGAGGTCAGTGGGAAGGTTCGCAACCTCACCAACTACGGTGCCTTCATCGAGCTGGAAGAGGGAATCGACGGCTTGCTCCACGTCTCCGATATGTCTTGGACTCGCAAGATCAGTCATCCGAGCGAAGTCCTCACCAAGGGACAAGTGGTCAAGTGCCGCGTTCTCAGCGTCGACCAATCTCGTCGCCGTATCGCTCTCGGCTTGAAGCAACTCGATGACGATCCATGGAACACCACGATCCCGGCCAAGTATCAACCTGGTCAACTGGTGAGTGGCAAGGTCACGAAGATCACCAACTTCGGTGTCTTCGTCGGACTGGAAGATTCTCTGGAAGGTCTTCTCCACATCTCCGAACTTGCAGATCACAAGGTTGAAAACCCAGAAGACGTGGTCAAGGTGGGTGACGAGATCGAAGTGAAGGTTCTGCGAGTCGACAGCGACGAACGGAAGATCGGTCTCTCGCGCAAGCGAGTCGATTGGTCCGAAGAACAAATGCAAGCGGAAGCAGAAAAGGAAGCGCAACAAGCAGCATCCACTGTGAAGTCCGATAAGCCAGGTGTTGAACTCAAGGGTGGTCTCGGCAGCGAAGGCCCGTTGATCGCTCCTCCAACCGGCAACTAGTCGACGCCAGACAAGTTCCAAATCCAAAAGCCTGGGAGCACCCCTCCCAGGCTTTTTTTTTATGGATGTTGTCTTGCCCAGCTGTCGGTTCAATTTCGACTGGAGCAAGACTCGCGAGCCACTCGATAACTATCCGCTCCCCTCGCCCCGCTTCGGGGAGAGGGGCTGGGGGTGAGGGGTAGAAGTGCCAGCAACAAGAACCATTCCATCGCGATTCTTTCTAGGCTCTCAATGTTTATTAAATTCAACGCGGAGTCGCAAAGACGCGGAGTCGCAGAGATATAACTTCTCTTCGTCCCTTTTCTCTGCGCCCCTGCGTCTCCGCGCCTCTGCGTTGAATTCTAAAACGAACGCTCTCCATCGGCTCGCGAGCATCATAGTCCATTTAGGAACAACGCTTTAGAAATTCCTTACACGACTCCCTGATATCTGGCGAGCAATTCATCGCATTTGGAGACGGAAACATTGATCGAGGTGAAGATCCAAATGGACTGATTCTCGTTGTGGTTCACAAAGCCTCTTACTTCGCTTTGTCCATCTCCGAAAGTAATAGAAAACCGAGTTGGTTCCTTGGTTGCATCTTTCCCTAGGAGCTTCCCCAGGTGCCCCAGCATGAGGCCCTTCATGAAGAGCGGGGGCTGAGGCCATTCGTACACCTGATCTTCGATAATCGCTGCGACTCGGAACTCGTCTTCAATCGTTCTAAACTCAAGCGTTTCAGCTTTGTTTCGCAAGGCATTCAGCATCATGAACTCCGTCGCAGCCCAAACTTTAGACTCCCCATCATCATCTTCTCGGAGTTCGGTACTAGGTTCGAATTGGATACGTATTCGATCTAGGATTCGCGGCGTGCTCTGCATTCTCATACCACTCAAAACCTGACCAAATCCTTGCAACATTTCAGTTAGACGTCGCATATTCCGTTTCCTTCCGTTCATGCTATTCGGTGGAGTTGAGAATGGCACTCTTTGGGGTGAGAATGCCTAGAGCTAGTTACAAGTTTAGCGTTCTTCCTCGCGATTCGCTTTAGAAATCGGCTCCCTTAGTTTAATGCGATCTGAATTCAACGCGGAGGCGCGGAGATATAGCTTTTTTCCCTGTCTCCGCGTTGAATTCTAAAACGAATGCTCTTCCTATCGTTGCCATCCCTCGATCTTATAAATGCGCTCGGCTAACTTTCGCTCCGTTCTGCTCGAATCAGGCTTGAGCCAGACCTCGAAGCGGGCTGCGTAGGGTTTGCCCCAATCTCCTTCGTAGATCGTGAACCCTGTTTTGGCCCAAAATTGATCCGTGGTTTCGGTAGACCATGCCATGCGAGTCTTCGATTTTTCTTCTAGCCGATAGACCGACAATGGAGTTCCTTTTGTGACTTCAAACGCCTTCAGGTATAGAACCCCAGGTTCACCCGGATTGAGAGAATAGACCACACAGTAGTTTCCTCCTTGCCCACCATCGGTCAGCAATCGGAAGGGCTGTCCATCCTTTCCCGAATGTTGATTGGCTAATTCACGAGATCTAGCTTGGGCTTCCGCGATCGCATCTTTAGGGCTCTTCAAAAACTCGGAAAGCTCTTCTTCCAGAGAAGATACCGTAGCCTTTGTCACACGCCGTTCAAGTTTGTCTGATTCCTCAAAAATCTCTACCCATACTCCGCCACATTCAATCATGCTTCTACTTTCGTAGCTCATGATTCGATCTTTAGGTAGGAAGGCACTCTCTTCAGTCATTCGCAACGTCACTGGAGCATTCCCTTCTTGTATATTCTGCACCGAATACCTTCCCCATCCCTTGCGATCAAGACAAAGGAGGCAGCGGGTTTGAAATCTGAAATCAGCACTCCATTCCGAGATGTAACCGTGTAATTCGTGCTGCGGTTCCCCTTCATAGCTCCAGCGTCTTGCAGCAAAGCAATTTCCTCGTTCTATGAATACGTGCCAATCTGGGGAGGCCACGATATAGCCCAGAAACAGGTCGAAGTGATCTGTTGAGGCTTTGCGCAGCGATGGCATGCTTGGAACGACCTCCGTTTCATCATTGCCTGGTTTGGTTAGAGCCGTCCGGACGCTATCCTGAAACGAGTCGCTTCCAGACGACCACCGATTTGCATCCCACCGGTCGGTCGTCCCTGGTTCTGGTTCGGCGATTTCGATGTCGTCTGGAATCGTTAGATTGTCTGCAAACCCATCTTCGCTCGGGCCCATCATCGCTGCGACCGTAAGGTAAACAAAGGCAAAGAAGGTAATCACCCCACAGCCGAGTACTCTGACGAGATTGTTTAAGCCGAGTTTCCATCGCTTTCGGAGCAAATGCCACACAGCGACTCCAATGAGCCCCAGAAACGCAAACCCGACAAGATAGAACAGACCATGCACAACCACGTTTGGCATCCATCGCGTGGAAGCCGTGATGGTGAAGGCGAAAAGCAGGGAAAGGTAAACAAGTGAAGGTAACGACTCACTACTAAAGTATCGTGTCAAGAAGTTTTTCATCGTTTCCCTTCGAACTCCCACTAGACGCCTGTGATGAGGAGGCAAGCAAGTTTCAGGCTACAGCAAACAAACTGGACAAATCGCATTCTAACCCAAAAAAAGGAATGAGAGAGAATCACGCTAAGGCAGGGCTTGGCCAACATTTCTAGCACTTCCCCCCCTCACCCCCAGCCTTGGCCTGACGCATCGGTGTTAAGGGGGGGACGCGAAGCGTCCACCCCATCACAAC
>CAYMXM010000021.1:0-21270 GCA_964394065.1 uncultured Pirellula sp.
CGGGTGGCACGTCCCTGAGGCACGAAGGGCGTGCTGTGAGATCTTGGATGGATGCCGGGTTGGCAGCGCTGTCCCTCGCTAACGCCACGGGTTGTGATTTTCGAGCCTGGCTACGCGATTCCAAACCAAGTTCACTCCCCCTCACCAAAAAACCGCTCGTTGACTATCATACTCCTCTGTCGAACCAGAGCGAAGCTCTGGATTTCACCTTTCTTTGCGCCTTGGCACCTTTGCGTGAGTCCTGATTCCCGGCTTGTATACAATTGGCATAACCACAAGGTGACACACAAGAGATGACTAAGCGCCGAGACTCACTCCGAATTGCCGTTGTGGGGTGTGGGATTGCTGGACCAACAACCGCTTTTCTATTGGCCGAGCAAGGCCATCACGTGACCTTGTTCGAGCAAGCCCCAGAGCTCTCTCCCGTAGGGGCTGGCGTCATGTTGCAACCACTCGGGCAATTGGTCCTGGCAAAGCTTGGCTTGCTCGAGGATGTCGTTCGATATTCCGAGCCGATCTATGAATTGCACGCGATCCAACGCAACGGAAAAACAATGATTCGCATGCCGTTCAGCGCGTCTGGTTTGGATATGCACGCCTACGGAGTCCATCGCCAAGACATTTTCAACGTCCTAGTTGCTCGGGCTCAAAAGGCGGGAGTCTCCATCGTATTGGACACCCAGGTGATGGGCTCTCAGGTACATCGCAACGGGGCGTCGACTCGCGTCTCTCTCATCGATCAACGGAACCTCCACCATTCCGAGTTTGACTATGTAATCGTCACGAGCGGCGCACGCACTTTACTCCGCAGCCTCGCCGGCTTTCGTTCGGTAGGATGCGAGTATCAACACGGAGCTATCTGGATCAATGCTCAGAGCGATGTCGTCAAGGGAAAGTTGCTTCAGGTGGTTCATGGCTCAAGGTATCTGATGGGGATTCTGCCGTTGGGGATGAATCGCATCAGCCTCTTCTGGGGGCTCCCCTGCCGTGAATCCGAGGAGTTCATGAATCAGCCAATCGAGCATTGGCGATCGACCTTTCACGATTTCTATCCCGAATGCCAGCCGATTCTCGAATCGATTCAGTCGAAAAGCCAAGCTACCTTTGGTAAGTATCGAAAGGGGGCGGTCCATCCAACCTACGATGACCATCACTTGTTCTTGGGAGATGCCGCTCACCCGATGAGCCCCCATCTTGGTCAAGGTTTGAACATCGCCTTGTTGGATGCTTACTCCTTTGCGAAGGCATTCGAAGAAGAACCTACATGGCAAGCCGCTTGCAGGCGGTTCAAGGGGCAACGGAGTTGTCACTTAAGTTACTACCGGTTCGTCACTGGAATGCTGGCACCATTCTTTCAATCGGATGCAGCTTGGCGGGGGCACTTCCGGGATGCCGTGTTGCCCTGGTTCCATCGGTTACCTTGGATACGAGGCCAGATGGCTTTAACGATGACAGGGTTGAAAAGGGGCTGGCTCGGAGGACCGCTCGAGTTCTAGGTAGGAAAAAGCACTAGTCGAAATATCTGTGACGGGCACCCCGAGACTGGCCTCACGCGTCGGTGGTAAGAGGGTGGACGCGAAGCGTCCCCCATCACAACCCGTGGCGTAAGCGAGGGACAGCGTCGCGAGTGCAGGTAGACCTTGTCGGGAAATCTCAGGCGTCGGGTGGAACGCCCCTGAGGCGCGAAGGGCGTGCTGTGAGACCTTGCGTGGATGCGTGGTTGCCAGCGCTATCCCTCGCTAACGCGTTGGGTTGTGATGGGGGGGACGCTTCGCGTCCACTCCCCTTAACACCGATGCATCAGGCCCCCCCTGCCCCTTTCCCCGAATCAGGGCGAGGGGAGCGGATGCCTAAAGGCGCGGCGTGTTAAGGCGCCAAAGTCCCCACCAGCTCATGCGCTTTGCCTACGATAGCCTCCTCGATCGATTCATCAAAGGGGCCGGGATGGAGTATCGAGCGGAAGTACTTCATAGCTCCCCCGGCTTCGTATCCCCCCTCTCGCAGCACTCGCAAGCTGGGGATATAAGCGGGCGTGGCGTTCGAATATCCAGCAACCCAAACCACTGGAAGCTTGATTTCTTGCTTCAACCTTCTTGAGTAATCGACCACCGCTTCTCCCCCCAGTGCAACCAAGGCAAAGTCGTTTCCCAAGCGAATGGCTTGCACCGGATAGGGGCAGCCCTCCGATAGCTTGCCTTCTCGTTCCAACTGGCCCAACAGCAATCTCGCATGTTCCGCTTCGAAGGGATCACGCGCTCCCAAACGGGAGGTGAGCTCTTCACGGCTGGGGGGAGGTGCGTACTTCAAGGTGATATCCTCATACCCGATCCGGAGCGGACCGTGAAGCTCTCGAATGGCCTGTGTCGAGAGAGCGGCGTTCACGGCGTTGGCGAGCGAGCGACCATGCTGCTTGGCCAGTTCAAGGGTACCGCGTGGATAGGGATTCTGATCCCCACCACACCCCATCATAAAGAGGGCCGTGGCTCCGGGATGGTCTTCCTCCAGCGCTGCTTGCGCAAAACCTGCGTAATCGCCGCACCACTCGTAGAACGATAACGTCGTGTTGTGACAGGCGTAGCCGAACAAGATAGCAACCAACTTATTGTCCATAGAGCTGACCTTCAGCACCGGTACCGATTGATCGACAATGCCATCGGGAAAAGGAGCGTTGGTGAACTGAAGGTTACCAGCTGGAAACCGTCGGTTCATCGATACGCCGCACCGACCGTGCGTGTACCCCAACTTCACCGGTGCAAGCCGATCGATCGCTTGATCCACTGCGTCGATCCATTTTTCCAACAACGTCTCCTGGTACTCCAGCGCGACTCGCGAACGCTCTTCTTGTAGTTCATCGATCGGAGAGGCTGCGAGGCGCAGTTCCGGACCACAGTGAGTATGGGAAGCGTTGATCAATACTGCAGAGGGAGGAATCTGGTGCTTCGCGGCCACTTTTGCCGTGAGACGGTCTCGCATCGATCGGTCGACTCCGATCAGATCGTTGGTCACGATCACCAAACGCGCTCCGGAAGTGTCTTCGATAACCAACACCTTAGCATTCAACGGATTTGCAGTCCCCTCGGCTGGCTTGGTACGAGCCGCATAACCGGCCATCCACATCGGCTTTTCGGGAGTGATCTCCACTACTGCTGCCCCCGCCTTCCATTCCACATTCGGCTCTTCGGCCTTCGCAACACCGACAGGAAATAGTATCACGATCAACGGAAACAATTGGTATCTCATCGCGCACCCTTGGAAAAGGTATGAGTCATCGGAGGATCTAAAGATTGGTATTGTATCCAATTGCAGAAGCCCCTTTTGGGGGAACGCCGCGAAGAAATTTTCCGCAGGAGAGTGGTGGCTTACAACGTAGCTCGTCGCGTAGCGGCGCCCCGAAAATCACAACCCGTGGCGTGAGCGAGGGACAGCGCTGGCAACCCGGAAGCCATCCCCGAAAGCACCAACGGGAGTATGGTTCTCATGCTTGATCCGCACTCCGGTACCGATTCGCTCCGATAGCAGCGGCCAGCAGTACTGCGGTGTCGGATGAAGTACCGAGTCAACATGATGGGCGGTGGAAATCCCTCCCCCTCGTGCATCGCGATTTTTGATAAGATGTAGTCCTCTTGTGTATTTCCCGTAACCTACGGAACAACATGCCATTCGGCGAGACGCCCGGGCCACGATTACACCCTACGATTACGGACCTAACCTCTTTACGGATTCTCCCTATGAAACCTTTTCGTTTGGTCAGTTTGTTCGCTCTCTTCCTGCTTCTGAGTGCCCAGGGGGCTTGGGGTATTTCCCGGGCCGGGGTCGCTGACGGACCTCCCAATATTGTTGTCGTCTTGATCGACGATATGGGGTGGGGTGATTTCTCTTGCTTTGGAAACACCGATGCGAAAACTCCGAACGTAGATCGTGTCGCGAGCGAGGGGATTCGGTTCAAGCAATTCTATGTCAATGCTCCCATCTGCTCCCCATCTCGCTGCGCGCTTACCACTGGGCAATATCCCCATCGCTGGCGGATCACCTCTTTCTTGAACAACCGAAACGACAATGGACGGCGAGGGGTCGCCAATTGGCTCGATCCCAAGGCGCCGACTCTCGCCAAAACCCTTCATGCCAACGGGTATGCAACAGGACACTTCGGGAAGTGGCATTTGGGAGGTCAGCGGGATGTCGACGAAGCTCCAACGATCGCTTCCTATGGATTTGACGCTTCGCTGACCAATTTCGAAGGAATGGGTGCGAAACTCCTTCCATTGACTTTGAAACCGGGAGACAAAGAACCGGGCCGAATATGGGAGAACGCTGTCCGGCTAGGTGGGCCGGTGACTTGGAAGATTCGCTCTCAAATCACAACGGGTTACATCGACGCTGCCATCCCCTTCATGGAGGCAGCGGTGAAGCAAGAGAAACCATTCTTCATCAACCTTTGGCCCGACGATGTGCACAGCCCCTTCTGGCCAAGCGTCGAGAACTGGAAGGAAACCAAAAGGGAGAAGTATCTCGAAGTTCTTCAAGAAATGGATCAACAACTGGGCAAACTATTCGCTTATCTCGCTTCCAATCCCAAAGTGCGCGACAACACCATTCTCGTCATCTGCTCCGACAACGGCCCTGAACCAGGGGCTGGCAGCGCAGGTCCTTTTCGGGGAACGAAGGCGACTCTCTACGAAGGAGGGGTTCGATCTCCTTTGATCGTATGGGCTCCGGGGCTGCTATCCTCGGAGAAGCGCGGGACGGTCAACGAGGAGAGTGTCTTCGTCGCGATGGATTTGGTGCCGTCTCTTCTCGCCCTTTCGAAGTCGTCGGTGAACCTCCCGACTCAACTTGATGGGGAAGATCTTTCGAAGACCCTCATGGGGCATGAGACGGCCTCCCGTTCCAAACCGATTTTTTGGCGCCGTCCCCCCGACCGCAAAGTCCTTCGCAATCAAGGGGGAGCCACCTACCCGGATCTTGCATGCCGAGACGGGAAATGGAAGTTTTACTGTGAATATGACGGGACAGGGGAACAGCTTTACAACTTGGAGGAAGATATCGGGGAGCAAAAAAACGTAGCGACGGATCACGCAGATGTTGTCGCCCGAATCAAGACTCCACTTCTGGCATGGCATGCCGAGATGCCCCCCGATCGTGGACCTGAGATCGGAACATCGCAGGAGTGAGAACAGGCCTGAGGAAGATGGGGGAACCACGAATCGTACGAATCTTACGAATGAATGCGGAGCAATGCTGGATATCCGCTCCCCTTGCCCCGTTTCGGGGAGAGGGGCCGGGAGTGAGGGGTAGAAGTGAGATCTACCTACGCCATTGTTTACTAAGCCACTGCCCCCTCATCCCCAGCCCTTCTCCCCCAAAGGGGGCGAAGGGAGCCGAAATCTTAAGTGCGCCGCGTTTTCTAAGCCCGTTCAAATCGGGAAGTTATTTCGGGACAGTTCCTAAGGGGCCCTTCAACCCTCAACCCTTACTCCTGTATTGTTGACGCTGCCAAGGTTGGCCGTCAGAATGAGGCCCGATGAATCGCTTCTCGCCTGGGAACGCGCTCCTCCGAAACCATGCCCCATTCTCCCGAACAGGATCGGATCTTCTCTGTGAACGACTCTCCCCGCGAAACAACGACTCCCCCCAATCCCTATACCTATTCTTCAAAAGCAGAAAACGGTCCCCCCCCAAGCGACTTTTCCAACGAAAAAACCATTCTCTCGGACCGTTCCTTTTGGGGGATCGCGATTACGCAGTTTTTGGGGGCGTTCAATGACAATCTCTACAAACAGTTGATGCTCCTCATCGCGATCCCAGCCGTGGGAGCCGCCCTCAATGAGGATGTTCAAGGTTGGGCAACCGCCCTTTTTAGCTTGCCGTTCGTTCTCCTCAGCGGTTTCGCCGGGTATCTCTCCGACCGCTACAGCAAAAGCTATATCATCGTTATCAGCAAGGTTGGGGAGATCGCGATCACTCTGTTGGCGGTCGCCGCATTCCTTCAGTACTCTTCGCTCGGGGATTGGGGAACGTGGACGGTCCTCTTTCTGATGGGAGTGCAGAGCGCCTTTTTCGGGCCAGGGAAATACGGAATCCTACCGGAGCTTTTTCATGAGAGGGAACTTCCTCGCGCCAACGGGTTGATCCTGATGTCCACCTTCCTAGCGATCATCCTTGGTGTGGTCGCAGCTGGAGCTCTCAAGGATCTCCTCGTCTCCTATGGGCCTGATGGGACCCCTGATTACCGAAACCTTTGGATGGGATCGTTGGTCTGCGCAGTCCTCGCGGTGGTAGGAACAGCAACATCCCTCATGATTCGCCCCACAAAGCCGGCGCATCCAAACGCGACTTTCTCCTGGGGAGAACTCGGGGTCAGCGCGGTCATTCGCAAACTGTTGTGGGACGATAAGCCATTGCTCTTTGCAGTCGTCGTTTCCAGTTTGTTCTACGTAATTGCCGGGGTGGTGATGCCAACGGTGAATTTACTCGGTAAGCAACAAATCCTCTTGGACTCCGATTTGAAGACGAGCATCCTGACCGGTGGCTTGGCGATCGGGATTATTTTGGGTGCGATCAGTGCGAATTTAGTCTTTCGACATGTGCAGCCACGAACGCAAGTCCTTATCGGAACACTTGGAATGTTCATCGCCTTGATAGCGATGGGTGGCTGGAAACAAGGAGGAGCTCATTTGCTCGGTTACTGGGGAGCTTTGATCGGGCTCGTCGTTACGGGCATGTTCGCTGCGGTTTTCATCATTCCCATCCAAGTCTTCATGCAGAGCCGCCCTCCCAAAGAGGCAAAAGGTCGAATGATCGGGACGATGAACTTCGCTAATTTTATAGGGATCCTAATAGCTGGCCCTCTCTATCAGTTGTTCCTCGCGATAGCCGTTGCGATCGACTGGCCCGTCTCGAGTATCTTTTGGATGCTCGCAGTTCTGCTCATTCCCGTTGCCATCTTCTTTAGGTTGCCGAAGGTAAGCAGTGAGGTATGAGGAGTAAGGTGTAAGGTGTTGGGCCGATGCGTAAGCGAGGCCCGGAAATCACAACCCGTGGCGTAGGCGAGGGACAGTGCTGGCAACTAGGCATCCATCCGAGGTATCACAGCACGCCCTTCGCGCCTCAGGGGCGTGCCACCCGGCAGCTGAGGTATTCCCGACAAGGGCTGCGTTCACTCACGACGCCCTCGCTAACGCCACGGGTTGGGATGGGGGGACGCTTCGCGTCCGCCACCTTAACACCGATACGTCAGGCCGCCCGAGGGCAACCCAACGGATCGGGGTGCGTGATGTACAATGTCTCCTTATGAGGTTTTTGTTACTAGCACTTCTACCCCTCACCCCCAGCCCTCTCCCTAAAAGGGGCGAGGGGAGCGGACATTATTTGTATGGGTTATCCTCTTCCTAAGGTCCAAAGCCCAAAGTCTAAAGTCCTTTAGCCACCTTAACCTTATACTTACACCTTACTCCCTACAGCTCACAGCTTACCACTCACAGCTCACAGCTTACCACTCACAGCTCACAACTTGGAAACATTATGTCTGATTGGCGAGGTGAGTCCAAAGAATCACAACCCCCGAAGAAGCCGACCAACATGCCGGTCGTGCCTCGCCCTGCCCAAAGCGTTCCTCCCCCTCCAGCTCCGAAGAAAGGTGATTGGCGCAACAAATCCTTATCCAAAGGCCCACCCAAAAAAAGAACAAAACATGCCCCCGCAG
Source organism: uncultured Pirellula sp. (assembly GCA_964394065.1). Taxonomy (GTDB): domain Bacteria; phylum Planctomycetota; class Planctomycetia; order Pirellulales; family Pirellulaceae; genus JBKCUI01. The sequence continues at coordinate 7,703 of CAYMXM010000021.1, forward strand.
ATATCGGAACTTTGCGCAAGTCGGTCCTCCTGAGCGGGATTAGTTTGGGGACCTTGATCGCCCTCGGTCTCTTCATCGCGATCATCGTCTTTCGACCAAGACTCATTCCGATCGTTGTCGCGGTCGCCAACCACAGTAGCTCTAGCCCACTCGGGGAAGTCCCCTATGCATCTTCGCAACTAGAGTTTCTTCAAAATGCGAATCTCAAAAATACGACTCTGGTCTTCCCGGCCGAAGGAGAACCGCTCGATCGACTCCTTCAATCGATGGACCGCCAAGAGCATTGGCTCGAAGGTTTTATCGGTGTTCATGCAAACGCAAAACTCCGGAACTTGATCACGAGCGATAACAAGATTCAAGGAGGCGGACCTGGTAAGAACATTGTCGTCTTCTATATCCAAGGAACGATCTTTCGGCTTGCGAACGCTGCCGGTACGGACGCGCAAGAGTGGGCCATCGCGTTCTCCGACGAAGACGGGTACCCTTTCAGCACGAGCAAACGAAGCGTTCCCGTCAAATCCCTTTTCAGCCAACTCGCGAAATCGCTCTCGCACGGTAGCGTCGGTCTTCTAGCCCTCGATGTTCAGACACCTACCCTCGTTGCGAATCTTGCTGATATGGAATTTCCAACTTCGGCCCTGGAGGAGGCTTTCCACTCCCTCGGTGCCGAAGGGGAGAACTTAGTCGTCATGCTCCCCTGCGAACAAGGCCAAGAAAACTGGTTCGCCCCCGAGCTCTCCACAACCGTTTTTTCGCATTACCTGATCAATGGTCTCGATTCGGGGTTCGGCGATAAGAAGCTTCATCTTGCCTCCTTTGAATCGAAATTCAAAGAGTCCGTTCGCACTTGGGTGGAGCAAAATCGAAACGGAGTGCAAATTCCCAAATTCCTGAAATCGTCAGCCATCGACAGCAAACTCTCCCAGATCCCTCTCTACCGTTCTCTTCTCACGGTCCTTCCTCAAAATACGCAAGTCCCCCTCTTCTCCGTCGACACATTGCGAGAGCGTTACCGAGCACTAGATCGGCTCTGGGAGGGATTCGCAGAAATCCAGCCCTTTGCATTTTGGGATCCGATCCTTTACAGCCAGATCGAAGCTCAGTTGATCGCCCTCGAAGATATCGCCGAACAGGATGGGCAATCTTGGAATCAACGTATCGACGAGGTAGGACGCAATCTTGATAAAGCCCGGGATCGTTGGAAATGTAACCATGATCACGTTAGCTTGATCGAAGCGGAGTTTAATCAACGGTTAAAACGAAGCAACTTATTCAGCGAGCCTATCTTCACCGAACGAACACCACCTCAAGACTTGGCGTCGTTAATGGCTCAAGGAACAGCCCCCTTGAATGGATCTGAGGGGGATGGAGGAATCGCAGCCGGTGGAGTTGCAAGCGGAGTCCCTGACGGGGGAATCGATCCAACGATCCGTCGAAACGATCGAGCGCTTCGACTTTGGCGATGCGTCGCACAAGCGGCTTCTCGCGATGATGCGGAACTTTGGAGGCGGGTTCTTTCACCCCCTCGACTTCTGGAAGCGTTGAATTGGCTGGGACCGACGACTGGTGGCGAGCCCGAATGGTTTGAGATTCAACAATGTCGAATCCTCGCCGAGGAAACGATATGGCGCAACGAAACAGAATTGGCGAAAGCCGAAGAAGGGCTTGCCCATCTCCTTCGAGCTCTCGACAAACATCAACGCATTCAAACAACCTCCGTTTCGAAGGAGAGTTGGGTTCCCTACGAACGAACCGCTTGGTCTCGTAAGAGCGGAATCGATCTAGAGCGAAGGTACCTTGCCGCTTTCGACCGCTTTGTTGCGAACGAATTGGATGCATCGTTGCAGGAGTCGAAAAAGCTATGGAGCGAACTGGAGACCGCGCATCGCAAAGCGACCGAACTGGAAGCGGGAATGGTCTTGCGTTATCGAATTCCCCAGGTCATTCCCCATTGGATGGCGGTTCTGATGCGGCACTATCGCTACTCGGCTGACGATGAATCGATCCAAAAGGAGTCGATGACCCTCGTGGAGCAACTCGCCGATTTGCATCATCGGGCTACGATTTTAGAGCAGCAATTGTCCAAGCCGGGGGAGGAACATCCCTTGCTAGACCTAAAATTGGTTGCCGAATTCGAAGATGCAGAGCGCCATCTAAAACGTCTTATTCCCTCCTTGGGAGCCGATCCGAGTCTGCAAGCTGCCGCAGACCCAGAAACGATTCTTTCTCGCCGTGCTGCGGTTCGTTTCCCCTACCTCTCGACAAGTCTGAGAAGCAAGTATCACGAAGAGTATGTCCAATACATCTCCATGGCGCGGGAGGCCAAGGGGGAGCTCACCCTCACCCTCAAATCGAATAGCGGGAACTCTTCCGAAAGGAAATCGATTCGACTCGCCAGCGAGTTGACCGATCGATTTCTTCAAACGCTTCGAAATAAAAACTCTTTGCGTCAACCGGTCTATGCTCAGTACATGACCTCGGACCCAAGAGCCCTCCCCTGGCCATCCTTCCCAAAACAGGAAACGAATCGGGACTCTCTGTACGAACAAGGAGCAGATGCACGGCACTATGCGGCAGCGATTGGGCTCCTCGGAAGCCTGGGAGAACAAGCCCCCTGGAACTCCGTTCTGAAATTTCAAGCGTTGTGCGATCAAGAGTATCGAGAACTGCAACAACAAAGGCTCTATCTGGCCCGATGGGGGAATGGTCCCGTTCGATCCAATGGTGTGCCTTTCTATTTTCAGTCGTTAGCTAGCGAGTACTCGAAGGTAAATCGAACCTTCCTTGCCGCGATGGCGGAAAGCGTTCCAACCTCTTTGAATGAAAGCCGACACGCCGCCGACGCTGTTTCCTCGATCGAAGCCTTGAGGTCGACGCGAGTTCAAGGCCAGAGCACTACCAAGGTTCGCATCGCTCTAGAACAGTCCCCGGAAGTGGCTCGCTGGAACGGCGCCGTCCTCGCGTTTCGCCAAGCGGGACTGGGAGAAAGAAGGGGTGAGGTGGTCGGAATGGAATCCATTTCCTCCCAACCAGGAATGGTCGATTTACCGTTCGATTTTGAAGAAGGGGCATTGAAGGTTCGATTGGCAGTACGGGGGCACCACATCGATCAAGAGGTCGTACAAGAGAGCAAGCGTGAAGGGGTGGCAACGCGATTCGAACACATCCCCGGTTCGCCGATTGTTAAAGTGATTCCCGACGGCCAAGTCGGTTCGTTGATCATCGCCCTGGATTGTTCTGGCTCGATGACCTATGGAGAATCAGTCACGGCCTTTGAAAATGCGCAACGGACCGTTCAGAATCTTCTCGACCTATTGAAGGATCTTCATCGTGATTCGGAGATTAAAAACGATGTTGCGATCATGTTCTTCGGGCTGGATCCTTTCCCGGTCGAGTCGGATCTTCTCCTTCCCCGTCAGGACGTGCGTGTCGCGGGAAAGGAAGTGGAGAATGTGCATTTAACTCGGTTTCTCCGAACAGGGAGCGACAACTATGATCAATTGAGCGAGCTGCTGCTCGATCCCCGCTTGAAGGCTAAAGGGACAACCCCCTTGTACAACGCCCTCTATTTTGCCTCGCAAGTTCTCGGTGCAAGAACCCAAAACGGGATCGACGGTAGACGCATCGTCGTGATCAGCGACGGGGCGAACGAAGTGGATGAAACGAAAATTCGTGGCTTCAATTGCAACGCCTCCGAACTCAAACGAGCGCTAGCCGAAACAAACTGCGAAGTGCAAGTCTTCCAATACAACAATCTGCAATTCTACAGAACAGCGACCGACAAACGAGATCCCAAGAACGAGCAACGCATTTGGCCAGACGGACCGATACTCCAAGACAAACTAAAGGAAATTGCCCAAGCGAACAGTGAACTCCTCGGGCTCCTGCAAAGCCTTTCTCCCGAACAAGATCAGAAAGATGTTTTCTATGACCACTTTAGTTTGTTGCAAAAGAAACTAACGGACTCCTTTAAGCTTCCACCTCTCACGGTGAGCTTCAACGACTCGCCAGGAACGCCGATCGAGTTGACTTTTTCACAACCGAAAACGCTCCCCCGAACCGGGAAGGTTCGAGTCTCGGTCGGCCCCCCCGAAATGAGGGAATCCAATCCCTTCAAGGAATTCGACCTGACGGAAGATGAAGTTGTCGTCCTCAAGTACGATGCGATTCGTAGCCAGCTTTTCTTTAGCCCTTCGGCGGTGAATGTCGCACGCTCCCTTCCGTTAGCCGACGGAACAAAACCTCGCACCGATGCCTTGGTGGACTGGACGCAAACTGCATCGCAAGGCTGGGTGTTTCGTGTGACTCTTCGCAGGACGAAAACCATGGAGGAGAACGAGTACATTCCTCGACCTCGATTCGTCGTAGCATCGATTTCAGAAGCCAATAGCCTCCTCAATAGAAAACGCCTCCTATTGACCGATTCGCAGTATGAACCAAGCTATCCCCCCGTGATCGTCTTCCCGGAAGTTCCCTTTCAGTTCCCCGCCAACGAGAGGGTACGCTTCGAGTTGTGGACCGGGGATAGTTTACCGACGAAGCATAGTGAGGAGTTGCAAGTCCGAGACGGAGCCCGCATCCCTCCCGGCCGATTCAACGCCACCATCGAACGGCAAGGTCAGAGGATCGAAGTTCGAGTCAAAACAGATCCTCGAAACCGACTTTTCGTCTACGCCCCTGATGCCGTACGAGGTGTTAGAACCTTCTACCCACCTGCGGATGCGGGAGTGAAAACGGACTATGATGAACTGCACGAACTGGAGGTACTCCAAGAGTCCGCGAGCCTATTTTTGATCGATGAAAAAGGACTCCAAGGAGCCGAAGGGGAGAAAGCAATCGAATACCGAAGATTGGAGTACTAGTCCCCCCAATGTAGAACGGAATCCATTCCGTTAAACAACGCCGCCATCAGCGCCACCATTCAACGCCGCCATCAGCGCCGTGAGCCGATCTCCCGATCATGGCTCTCCTAGCCCCTCTCCCCGAAGCGGGGCGAGGGGAGCAGTGATCTAAAATCACAACGCTTGCTAATGCGCCGTCGCTTCGCGACGCCGCATGGCTCTTCCTCAAGCCTCAAGCCTGCTTCACTCCTGCTCGTAGCTTTCCAACGGTGGGCAAGCGCAGACCAGATTTCGGTCGCCGTAGACGTTGTCGACGCGTCCCACGGGTGCCCAGTACTTCACCGAGTAATCACTTTCAGGATCTGGGCAGACCGCTTCTTTTCGGCTGTAGGGGAGAGAAGCGCCGTCGAGGATGGAGTCGAGGGTGTGAGGCGCGTTGTGAAGGGGATTGTTGTCCGCTGGCCAAACGCCATCGCGCACCTTTTCATACTCCGCGTAGATAAGATTCATCGCTCGGCAAAATCGATCGAGTTCTTGCAGGGATTCGCTTTCGGTCGGTTCGATCATCAACGTACCCGCAACCGGAAAGGACATCGTAGGTGCGTGGAATCCAAAATCGATCAATCGTTTCGCGATGTCATCTACGCTTACATGATGCTCACCCATCGGACGTGTGTCGACGATGCATTCGTGGGCAACGAGCCCCCGATGCCCCGTGTAAAGGATCGGGTAGTTCGACTGTAAGCGATGGGCGATGTAGTTGGCGTTGAGGATTGCGACTTGGGTAGCGCGTCGCAATCCCTCTCCACCCATCATCCGAATGTACATCCAGGAGATGGGGAGAATGCTGCCACTCCCGAAAGGAGCCGCGCTGACCAACGCCCCTTCTCGCTCGGCGTTGATCCCGTCCCTTGGTAAAAACTTTTCCAAGTGACTACGAACTGCGACGGGCCCGACTCCAGGTCCTCCTCCTCCGTGAGGGATGCAAAATGTTTTATGCAAGTTGAGGTGAGAGACATCCCCACCAAACTTCCCTGGCTTGGCAAGCCCGACCAAGGCATTGAGGTTGGCTCCGTCGATGTAGACTTGACCGCCCGCCGCATGGACTTTCTCGCAAACCTCCGAAACGACCTCTTCAAAGACCCCGTGAGTCGATGGATAGGTGATCATGATCGCCGCGATACGGTCGGGGTAGGCTCCGATTTTCGCTTCGAGATCGGAGACATCGATATTCCCGTAGCTATCGCATTTAACGACGACGACCTGCATGTTGGCCATCTGAGCGCTAGCGGGGTTCGTTCCGTGGGCACTGCTCGGGATCAAGCAGATATCTCGCTTGAAATCGTTTCGCGATTCGTGATAACGCTTGATTGCGAGCAACCCAGCGTACTCCCCTTGAGAGCCTGCGTTGGGCTGAAGCGAAACGGCATCATAGCCGGTCACCTCGCATAGCATCCCTTCCAAAGATGCGATCATTTCCCGATAGCCAAGCGTTTGCTCGGGTGGTGCAAAGGGGTGAAGGCTGTTGATCTCGGGCCAAGTGATCGGAGTCATCTCTGAAACGGCATTCAGCTTCATCGTACAAGAGCCGAGAGGGATCATGGCACGGTCGAGAGCGATATCCATCTCCGACAATCGCCGGAGGTAACGCATCATCTCCGTTTCGCTTCGGTAGGAGTGGAAGACGCTCTGGCTCATGTACGAGTCGGTTCGGAATCGATCGCTTTCCAAGCTCGTCCGTTCGGAGTCGGTCCCCGACTCGAGCAGAGGTGCCCCGAAGAGCTTCGCGATCGCAACGAGGTCTTCTGAAGTGGTGGTTTCGTCAAGCGAGATTCCGACATGTCGGTCATCGATTCGGCGCAGGTTGTACCCCGCATCGACGGAACGTTGATGGAGTTCCTGTGCGTTGTTCGTTTGGATCACAAAGGTATCGAATACGCGATCTTGCGCGATCTCGACACCTGCCGCCTTCAGCGAGCGGATCAAACGCATCGTTTTTCCGTGGACTCGACGGGCGATGCTTTGCAACCCCTGGGGACCGTGGTAGCAGGCATACAATGTCGAGATGATCGCAAGAAGGGCTTGGGCGGTACAGATGTTCGACGTGGCCTTCTCTCGACGAATGTGTTGTTCTCGCGTTTGCAGCGCGAGCCGATAGGCTGGTTTCCCGTGAGTATCGATCGATTGCCCCACGAGTCGGCCTGGCATCGTTCGTTTGAACGCATCTCGAGTTGCGAGGAAAGCAGCGTGAGGGCCCCCAAAACCGAGGGGGACTCCGAAGCGTTGCGCATTGCCAACGACGACATCCGCTCCGAATTCACTGGGTGGTTGCAGGAGAGTCAATACGAGAAGATCGCTCGCGGCCACCACCATGCAGTCGGCCGCATGGGCCTTGGTCGCAAGTTCCTTCAAGGAATCGATACCACCATCGGCGGCTGGGTATTGGACGAGAATGCCAAACGCGTCGGAGCAATCGACATCTGCGGTATTGCGTTGATCGACTAGGACGACTTCAAATCCAAGGGGTTCGGCTCGCGTCTGAACGATCTCGATCGTTTGCGGGTGGCATTGTTTCGCGACCAGGAACTTATTGGCGTGTTTCTTTTTCGAGGAGCGATGGCAAAGAGTCATTCCCTCCGCCGCTGCGGTGCCTTCGTCGAGGAGTGATGCCCCGGCGATCTCCATCCCCGTCAACTCCCGGACCATGGTTTGGAAGTAAAAGAGAACCTCGAGACGCCCCTGAGAAATTTCAGGTTGGTAAGGGGTATAAGCCGTATACCAAGCTGGGTTTTCGAGGACGTTGCGCAGAATGACTTTTGGAGTATGGGTCCCGTAGTATCCTTGGCCGATGTAGTTCTTGAGAACTTGGTTCTTCGAAACAATCTGGCGAAGCTCTTCGAGAGCTTGTTCTTCGGTCACGCCGGGGCTTAGGTGAAGAGATTCACGAAAAGCAATGTTGTTGGGAACGACAGCATCGGTCAGGTGGTCTAGAGAATCGTACCCCAGCAAAGAAAGCATCTCGCGAATTTCATAATCGCGAGGTCCAATGTGACGCGAGACAAACGGGGAGAGGGGGGAAGCGGAAGACATCCAAAGATCCTCATGCAAAACACTGGGCTCGGAAAAGACCGAGCCATAAACGACTGAAGTTGTAAAAGAACAGGTCTGCAAATGTACTTGGGAAGAGGGATTTTGTCGACAGCGTAGGGTGTGTGAAGTGGTCGCAGTTTCCATCTTGTCCGACCGGGCCTCGTCCCAGTCGGACACCGCTTTGGCACCCTAGAACGCACCGCGTCTTAAGAATCTGCTCCCCTCACCCCGCTTCGGGGAGAGAGGCTGGGGGGGAGGGGTAGAAGTGAAATCTAACTCTGCCATCGCTACGCGATCGAGAACCGGTACCAATCCATGGAAACAACCAGTAACGTCCAATTCCTCCAATCCCCCCAACCGGACCTTTGAAGATTTTCTCATGGCTTGAACGGCTTAAGTCGATGTCGAACGTGTGAAGATCTGTTTTCGCTGCATGGAGGTAGCAATTCCCAAATATGTTGAGATCCATGCACTATGAGTGGAACCCAAAAAAAGAAGCCCTCCGCGAACGAACCAGTTCATCAGCCCCCCCAACGCCCGTTTACTCTTGGGCTCGTAGTCCTCGTCGCAGGAGGGGTTAGTACCTGGCATTGGTACAAACCACTTCCCCCTGATGCAGGCAACGAACAACAAGCCCACTGGAACCATTCCGTCGAAGAGGATCTTTGGGGTGATACCGAGCTGATTCGTCCTTCTCTCGATAGTTTGGATCTCTACACCGAGGGGGGAAGTACGCACCCGATCGACGGCCTTGTTGGAACCAACGCCAACCAGCTGATCCCGGTCCCAACCTATCGAAAGAACCTGGGGGAAATCCTTTCCACAGAAGCTCAACCCACCCTCCCTGAAGTTCCAGAGATCGATTTCGCCTCCTCGCAAGGAGCGAAGGTTTGGACCAATCAATTGGAAGACTCTCCACCTCCATCCCTCTACGCAAGCTCACCTTCCTCGCCTCATTTGCCGACTTCCCATTGGCCGGATCAGACCTATGATCCTCGGCGGGGTAGTGATGTGTCCTCCCCACCTCAGCTTTCGAACGCTCCATCCCTCCTACCCGCGACCAACGCGACTCAGTCGAGAGTGATTCGAACGCAGGAAGGTGAACCCTACGGAATTTCCGAGCATCGCTATCCCAGTCCACCCTCCGAGTTGCCTGCCGAAGCTCCTCGAACTCCCCAGTTCATACGCCAACCCCGCCGTTAGTTGAATGAGCATAACCGTTTTGGTTTCCAATTGCCTGCGTCTAGGTGTTTCCATGGATTGCCCCCGGTTCTCAATCGCGTAGCGATGGCAGGCCGCAGCCGTGGGCTGCCATCGCTACGCGATTCCAAACCTTACCAGCATCGTACTTCGCGTTTTTCACATCGCACGTCAGCACCTTCGGCTTGAAAAACGGATTCAAGGAACGAAAACGCTTTCGTCACATCAAGCGATTCGGTACAAGAAAAGAGATCGATGCAAACGGCATGGTGCTCCGGCCAGGTATGGATCGCCAAATGAGATTCAGCGATAACGACTACTCCCGACAACCCGAAGGGGGAAAAGGAGTGAAAGCAGGATTCGACGATCGTTGCCCCTGCGATTCTTGCGGATTCACAAAGGATGGCTTCTAGTTCCTTCGGTGCGGTTGGAATGGATCCACACTGGGATAGATCCAAAAACCAATGCCAACCGAGAGTCTTTACGGAGATAATCTCGGAAGGCTTATTTTCGACAGGTTTACTTTTGGCCGGGTTATTCACTAGCGATACCCTGCAAACGAATCGCTGTTAAGATCGCTTGTGTCATCCCAGATGCCTTGGCGGAATTTGTCCAGGCGATGTCATGCGCCGTCCCATGAGCCACGCTCGTTCGAACGATCGGTAAACCAAGGGTGATGTTGACTGCATCGAACATGTCGAGAAGCTTCAACGCGATATGCCCTTGGTCATGGTACATCGCTACAACCGCATCGTACGCCCCATCCACTGCGATAGGCATCAAGGTATCCACCGCGAGAGGGCCTTGAACGTCGATCCCAAGTCGCTTGGCATGGTGAACCGCAGGAGAGATGAGTGTGGACTCCTCGTCCCCGAATCTCCCTTCTTCGCCGCAATGCGGGTTGAGCGCGGTTACCGCGATGCGAGGTGTGGGAGCTAATCCCAGCGAGGTTCGAATCCTCGAAAAGACTCGCTCAGCCAATTGAATCTTCTCCACGATTCCTTCTTGCGATAAGTGCTTGAAGACATCGCGCAAAGCCATGTGAAGAGTGACGTGAACCACTCCAAGCCCTGCGGGGCCACCATGGCGTGGCGAACCTGGTGGTAGATACAACATCATCGCATGATCGCGCACTTGGCAGAGTTCCGCGAGGAGCTCGGTGTGACCAGGCCAATCGTGACCCGCTCGGTAGAGAGCCACTTTATGCAGCGGCGAGGTTACGATTGCATCGACCCGGTTGGCTAACGCGAGCTGAGTCGCGTGGACCAACGCTTGATAGGCAGCTTCACCTCCTTGGGCTTGAACGGTCGGTTCGATTGCGTCTCCCCAATCGTTAGGTCCGCAGGGGATGATGTAAAGTTTTTTTTCGTCTCCAGGAGAATACTCAGGGACATCTTCTGGTTGCGAAACCTCGACGATATTCGCATCGATCTGAGAGGAACGACAAGCGAGGGCAAGGGCGCGAGGGGAGCCGACGATAACGATCCTCGCAAGCGCTCGAAGGGAGGGAGAGATCAAACCCTTGACTGTGATTTCCGGACCAACGCCGGTCGGATCTCCAAGGGTTATCGCTACCCTCGGAGTGGAGGGTGAGGTGGTTTCCACGGATCTTATAGCTTTCGTGTGGCTTCGATCGACTTCTTCAATGTTGCAGAGTGAATGGCTCCACGCCAAACATCTGCGATTTTCCCTTCCCTATTCACCACCAAGGTGGTGGGGTAGGCAAATCCCCCCGCCTTGAACAGATGGCTTATCTGCTGCCGTGAAAACTCGGCGGGGTCCCAATAGATAGGAAGCTCTCCAATTTCATTTTGCTTAAGAAACGATTCGGTGTTCTCACGCAGGTTCACCTCGTTCTCAGGTGATTGACCGTCGCAAGCCACACTGACGAAAAGGACATCCGACGCATCTCGATACTCCTGTTGTAGCTCGGCAAAGCCCGGGTATTCCATCACGCAAGGGCCGCACCAATACCCCCAAAAGTGCAATACGACCACCTTTCCATTCAGCTCCGATTCGGGAAGAGACGCATCGGTATAGAGAAGAGGCTGAATATCCAACTCGCCGATCCTCTCTCCTCGAATCCTCGATTCCTCGCGCCCCAGGAAGACAAGAAAGGTGAGCCCTATCACCATAAACAAACCTGCCAACAGGAAGGGAAGATAGGCCGGACGTGAATTGGAAGCCCTTCCTCCACCGGAGGGGGCGTGACTAGCGGACGGAGCAGATGGAAACGAACTACCCATTGTGTTGGAAGTGAAATGTGTTGGAAATGAAAGGAACGAGCTTCGGAGTAGAAACGGTTAGGGGGCGAGCTGGACGGTGCTCGACAAGCAATGTTATACCATAGTAGCGGAAGGGCGCGAGCCCTCCGATAACGGTCTCAACAGGCTGGAGGGGTGAGGCTTGAGACTTGAGGAAGAGGAGACTTCCGTTTAACCGTAATAGCTATTTCTGTCCGACGGGGACGAGCCCCGGTCGGACAAGAACCGAATCAGAGAACAAAAACTTGCGCAAAGCGAATTCCCCTCAACACCAACTTATTGACAGCCCAGGACAAGCCCCATCCAGACAAGGACCATTTCCCAGGGGAAAACGCTTCACGGCGTTGCCTACCGGGGCTCCTTAATCGAATACAAATGCTTATCGCTTCGCATCAGCAAACGATTCCCGACGAAGACAGGAGAAGCGTCGATTTCTTCCCCGAGATCGTTCAAGGCATAAACCTCCTTCTCATCCTTTGCATTGAGGACGAGCGTTTTCCCCGTGCGCCCCGTGATGTAGATCTTGTCATCTGCAGCCCCTGGAGATGAGTAAATCACATCCAAACCGTTGAGCCTCGTACGAGGCGATACCGCTTCTCCTGTTTTGATATCGATCGATGTCAAGATCGCCCGATTCTCCGCGACAAAGTAAAGGCGGTCCTTGTAGAGCACAGGAGAAGGAACATACGGGGTGTTTTGGTTGTAGGTCCACTTGATGTACTTGGATCCCGGCTCAATCGTTCCCCTAGCATCGAGAGAGATCGCATAGCAAGCCGCACCTCGGAACCCGGTGGTTACGATCACGGTGTCTTCGTAAAGGATCGGAGTCGGAATCGGATTGACCGTTTGCCCACCACATTCCCAAAGGAGCTTGCCATCTTGCAGGTCGTAACTTCGAGCACGCAATCCGTTGGTAATGACTTGCGTGACTCCCCCGTGCTCGACGATCAAAGGAGTTGCCCAAGTCGTCGGCTCAACCCGTTCCGTTTTCCATTTGTACTCCCCCGTATTGGCGTCGAGGCATGCGATGAAGGAATCTCCTTCGTGGTCCCACTGGATAACGATTCGATCTTGGTACAATGCCGCCGAACTTCCTTCACCGAATTCGTTTCGCGTGTTCTGTTGCCCGAGATCAACACTCCAAAGAACCTTCCCCTCCATGTCGAGGCAAAACAAGCCACGCGAACCAAAGAAGGAATAGATCTTCTTCCCATCGGTCACCGGAGAAGAGGATGCGAAATTGTTGGTGGCGTGCCCCCCTTCGTGAGGTATTTCTTCGGTGACCACTCGCTGCCAGTTCTCTCGCCCCGTGTCCAATGCGTACGAGGTAACGATGAACTGATAAACATTCTTCGGTTTAGGAATCCCTGGCCCACCACGCCCACCAGGGAACTCACCCCGCGGACCAGGAGGAGCGAGACCTGGACTCAGGGGGAAAAAAGGACGATCAGGGGGACCGGGCCGATCAGGGGGACCGCGACGATCTGGCGGATCGGGACGATCTGAGGGGCCGGGGCGATCGGGGGGGCCACCAAAGTTGGGGGAGCCTCCCTGGGCACCGGGACCATCCAACACTCGCTCACGAATTCGTTGAATCTCCTCTTCAATCTGCCGAGATTCAGGACTTGTGCCGGGAGATCTAACGGGTGGTCCCTCTATTTTATTAGGACTAGGGCGTTCCTCGGGCAAGGGTGGGGAGAGGAGATCGGTTCGATCGGTCTTCAATGCCGTATGGATCAAGACTTGATTCCCCCAAACGACAGGAGTAGAACTCCCCATCCCCTTCAACGCGACCTTCCATTCGATATTGGTATCGAGTCCCCATTTCACCGGCGGGGTTGCGTCGGACGACGAACCATTGCGGTTCGGCCCCCGCCAATTCCCCCATTCGTTATCTCCCCGCGCCCAAGGTACCCCCGAAACGGCGCCTAGAAAAAGGAGAAGGTTAGCAGTAACCGCGAAAGCACTGCGACGGGGGCTAGGACAAGTGCGCATAGTCAGGATTCCTAAGCACTATAGTTCTCTGCTCCCCTCGCCCCTTTTAGGGGAAAGGGGCTGGGGGTGAGGGGTAGAAGTACTAGAGACAATTACCAAGTTTGTAGCGTCTAGTATATCCGTAAATCACAACCCGTGGCGTAAGCGAGGGACAGCGCTGGCAACCAGACATCCATCC
>CAYMXM010000022.1:0-9551 GCA_964394065.1 uncultured Pirellula sp.
CAGAGGGATGCAAAACTTATCCTCGAGTTCTCCTCTGCGAACCTCCGCGTCCCCTACCGCTACTATGCGCCACTGCTACGCGTCGGGCCACGGTGAAAACACCAATGCGTCAATTTACCTTGATTCCCCTGATCTTCATCCCGGGGAGTTCCTTTTGCAGGAGGGCTAGCGCTTTGGCTTTCAGAAAATTCAGTTCAGAGCGAATGATCTCGTTGGCGGGGAAGACATGGAGAACTCCTCGCTTCAGCTGACCCACTTTGGACTGACTGCTGAGCATGGGACCTACCGCATGTTCCCATGCCGCGAGCAGCTCTTCGCGTGATTGTTGATTCGCGTATCCTTTTTCTAGAAAGAGCCGATCGAGCACTTTGGAAATCGACTTTGCCTGAAACCGGCTCGGCTGTGCCTTTGGGATTTGACTCAGGTACATCTTCTCTTCAGGATCCATCGCCATTCACTCCTTTATTCTTGTCCGTTCCTTCTCCGTGGCCCGGGCGTCTCGCCTGGAGTTGCAAAGACTCCTCCGGGCGAGACGCCCGGGCCACGAACAAAAAAAGCTTCACCGCGTTGCCGAATTGGCTTTGCAATTTCGGGCGAGACGCCCGTGCCACGGAGATTTTGGATGATTATAATAGCTCCCCCGCCTTCATACGCTTCTAACCGCATTCGCCCCGGTCTGCAAGCTTCCACTCTCTCCAAATCGTACCAATTGAGGTTCCCCAATGATTCGACGAGTTTTCCTCGTTATCGCCATCGCGTTTGTCAGCCCCGTTGCCTTTGCAGAAACTCCCAAAGGAGGGGCATCCACTGAAAAGGATTCTCATTCGATTTTCAATGGGACCGATCTCTCCGGTTGGAATGGGGATCCTCAGTACTGGAAAGTTACCGAGGGTGTTATCCGTGGGGAAACAACTCCTGAGAACCCAGCCAAAGGAAACACGTTTCTGATCTACACCGGTGAAACTCCAAAGGATTTCGAACTCAAACTTGAATTCCGCTGCACTGCGGACAACAACTCGGGGATCCAGTATCGATCGAAGCACATTAAGGACGACACGGCTCGCAATTCCTGGGTTGTTCGAGGATACCAGCATGAACTACGGAACGAACAGAAGTTCCCGAACGTGTCTGGCTTCATCTACGACGAAGGTGGTAAACGAGGTCGCGTCTGTTTGCTCGGCGAGAAGGGGACTTGGGAGACCGATGGAAAGAAGGTTGTCGATACATTGATCACGGAAGAAGAGTATCAGAAACTTTTCAAGCTCGATGATTGGAACGAAGTCACGATCGTTGCCAAAGGAAACCATATTCAGCACTTCATGAACGGGAAGCTCGTTCTAGATTTCACCGATAACGCTCCCGAGCTGAAACTGCTCGACGGTATCATCGCTCTGCAGCTTCACGCAGGAAAACCGATGTGGGCTGAGTTTAGGAATATCAGCTTGAAGGGGAAATAGTGAGTTGGGGCACCAAAGCGGCGTCTGGAGGGGGGACAAGCCTGAGGTGTCAAAAAGGTTGGTGTTGTGAGGGATTAGGTTTGCGCAAGTTTTGTTCTCTGATTCGCTTCTTGTCGGACCGGGGTTCGTCCCCGTCGGACACCGCTTTGGCGTCCTAGAACGCGCCGCGCTTTAAGATATCTGCTCCCTTCGCCCCTTTTAGGGGAGAGGGGCTGGGGGTGAGGGGTGGGAGTGCTAGTAACATTGGCAAAGTTGGCGACTCCGCCCCGCCGATTCGTACTCAGCGCAACGGTGGCCTGATGAAAAGAGATTTTCCTAGGTTTTCAACTCCCCGAAGGCTCAACAGGCATATTCGAAGACACAAGGCTTCTGGCTCCCCATCGAATTTATTCGATGGAAGCAGGGATCACCACTAGGTCGACACAGGGTGTGCAACGGCTCCCCACCGAGTTTACTCGGTGGAAGCGAGGATCAGCCACTACTAGGCTACGTTGGCGTCTCAAGGGGGTCTTTGGGGGGCGGTCGACGTGAGTCCCAGGTGGGGACCGCGGGCTCGCATCCGTAGTGAATGATCCCTGTTTCCACCGAGTAAACTCGGTGGGGAACCAAGGCCGTTGCGGTATTGGTGGCTAGTGCTGATCCTCGCTTCCACCGAATAAATTCGGTGGGGAGCTGACAGAATGGGAAGTTTTCAATCGCGTAGTGATGGCAGCCCAAGCAAATAAAGCATCTTCCCTGGCACTCCTTTCTTCGTCACCGGTTCGATTTCCCAACGGTAGGACTCATCCTCCAGATTCGCCTCGCGGATGAGTTGAAGTAGATCTTCCTTCGTATAAGTTCTCGCATTGGAAGCTGCTCCGTCCCACGCGATCATGATCGGCATTATCGGAATGATGTAGGTAAAGAACAATTGCCCCAAGGAAAGGGGACGGACAAAGGGAGTCATCAGGAGTGTTAAGATGAAACCGATAGGAAGGGGAATCCACCAGAGAAAGTTCGGTGCACTGTTGTCACTAATCTCAAAAATGCAGAGACCTTTGCGCTTTTGGAAACAATCTGTCAGGATAGCTTTCGCAACCGTTGGAGGCATGTGATGAAACGAGCAAATCATCGTTCGGATCCCCTCTAGATCCGCAGGGACATTGGCTGCATCGATTCGGCTTTCCAAATAGACCACCGTTGGATCATTCTCCTCCTTCGTTCGTTGAATCGCTTCTGGATTGGGATACAAATCGGTCATCGTTACCCGAACAGGTCCCTCTAAGTTCTGCGACGCCAAGCGAACTGCATCGACAATCGGACCTCCGGATCCCGAGCAAAGATCGATGATCGATTGCTCCTTGGTTTCACGCAAAGCACGCTCTAGCAAGGGAGCGATGACTTCATGAGTTTTGAGAACTCGATGCATGGACCTGAGGTAATTCGTAAGGTACTTCCGAAAAAAAACCGGGCACCAGGAGAAGTCTTCGAATTCGAATAGGGACATCCGTTTCATGAAGGAGGGCTTTCCAGACAAAAGGGTAGCAATCGTGGCAAAAACGGATTATTCGCAGAACCTCTTCCTGTACAAGCGTTGACGCGCTAGTTTGTTTCTTGCCTGGTTACCAGCGCTGTCCCTCGCTTACGCCACGGGTTGTGATTTTCGGGCCTCGCTTCGGGGAGAGGGGCGGGGGGTAAGAGCGTTGAAAAGAACAGCCCAACTCGCATCTCGAAACTCAATATTCGTACTCAGCGCAGCGGTACTCGTACTCGATATTCGATATTCGATATTCGATATTCGAGCACGAGCACGAGCACGAGCACGAGCACGAGTACGAGTACGAGTACGAGTAAAGCACGGCCTCAGAACGAAACTTGATCCCAGTTGCCGGGATAGGTAGACTGGTATCCTGACGCGCCGGTTGATAGGGTGGGGCCCCTCTCGCGATTGCCACACTCCTGAAACTTGCGTCGCCCCCCTACCCCTCCTGCTTAGGAGTCCTGCCTGACGCTATGTCTCACCTGCGTTTGACCTTTCTGTGGTTTCTAACCCTCGCTCCTGCTTGGATCGCCGGTGCATCGGCTGATTCACCAAGCGATCCGTTGCCAGAAGTCCTTTCTCCCGGCGAGCGGGAACTGGTCTTCGAAAAAGACATCCGACCGTTGCTGAAACACCATTGCTTTCATTGCCATGGGGAGGAAGAGGAATTATCGGGGAGCTTGGACACACGTTTGGTCCATTTGATGGTCACCGGCGGCGATTCCGGGGCCGCGATCGTTCCCGGGGACCACAAGGCCAGTGAACTTTTCCTGAAGATCGAATCGAAAGAGATGCCCCCCGGCGGCGTTTCTTCCCTCTCCGAAGAAGAATTGCAGCGAATCGCGCAGTGGATCGATCAAGGGGCCAAGACGCTTCGCCCCGAACCTGAATCGATCAAGGACGACGATTTCACCGAGGAAGAACGCTCGCACTGGGCCTTCCAACCGATTCTACGCCCCTCCCTTCCCGACAACGTTGGGACACTTCCTCCACGTGGCCCGGGCGTCTCGCCCGGAACGGCCTTGGCAACTTCGGGCGAGACGCCCGGGCCACACGACGCATCCGGGCCACACGAGGCACCTGGTCCACAAACGCCGATCGATTTGTTTATCGCTGCAAAGCTCGCAGAGCACCAGCTTGCCCTCTCCCCCGAAGCCGACCGAACCACCCTTATCCGTCGGGTGACGTTTGACCTCATCGGCCTCCCACCGACCCCCGAAAGAATTGATCAGTTTCTCGCCGATACTCGCCCTGACGCTTACGAGAGATTGGTGGATGAATTGCTCGATTCTCCCCTGTACGGAGAGCGATGGGGAAGGCACTGGCTGGATGTCGCAGGGTACGCCGATAGCGACGGTTACTCGGCCAAAGATTTGGAACGGAAGTGGGCATGGAAGTACCGCGACTATGTCATTCGGGCTTTCAATGAGGATAAGCCTTGGAACGAGTTCATTGTCGAACAGTTGGCGGGGGACGAACTCCTGACACCACCCTACGAAAACTTGACCGAAGAACAAACTGAAAAACTAATCGCGACTGGTTTCCTGCGGATGGGGCCCGATGGCACCGGCGATGGCGAAGTGGAGCAAGACGTCGCACGGAACGAAGTGATGGCCGAAACGATCAAAATCGTCTCCACTTCATTCTTGGGGCTGACCGTCGGTTGCGCCCAATGCCACACGCATCGCTACGATCCGATCACCCATGTCGACTACCATCGTATCCGTTCGGTCTTCGAACCGGCATACGATTGGAAGTCATGGAAAGCTCCGAACGCTCGTCTGATTTCTCAATGGTCTGCAGAGACTCGGCAACTGGCCGCCGAGGTAGACGCCGAGCTGAAAAAGATCCAAACGGAACGAACCGCAGAGCTGGACGCTTTGGTCGTTAAAACGCTTGAGGAAGAGCTGGCGAAACTACCAGCCGAACGACAGGAAGCAGCTCGCCTAGCCAAAGATACCCCAGCCGACAAGCGGACGGAGGAACAGCAGCAACTGATCAAAGAATACCCGTTCCTGAACGTCAGCCGCGGATCGGTTTACCTTTACCTTCCCGATCAATTGAGAGGCTTTAATAAACAATGGGATGATCGCGCGGCGGCGGTCCGCGCGCGGCGCCCTGCCGAAGATTGGATTCACTGTTTAACCGAGGTCCCCGGCCAGGCGCCGTTGGCCAAACGGTTCGCGCGAGGGGATTACCAGAACCCGCAGGAGGATATCCCTCCGGGGGATTTGTCGATCCTGTTGAGCACCGAGCCGATCCCTTCCGATGATGAGGCACTCCCAACCTCTGGCCGACGACTTGCTTACGCTCGGGGGTTGGTCAGCGGTGAGCACCCGCTGGTAGCACGCGTCCTGGTGAACCGTTTTTGGATGCATCACTTCGGACGGGGCCTGGTACCTACCGTGGGGGACTTCGGCATGTTAGGGGAACGCCCCAGCCACCCAGAGTTGCTCGATTGGTTGGCCAGTGAGTTCATGGAGAACGGTTGGCATTTGAAACCGTTGCACCGACAGATGGTGACCTCCGCTACCTACCGTCAATCGTCCTTTCGGCGAGATGAATTGGAGGGAGTCGATCCCGAAAATCGTTTGCTCGGACGGATGAATGTCCGACGCTTGGAATCGGAAGTGATTCGAGATTCCCTGTTGGCCGTCGTCGGGCAAATCAGCAGCAAGCGATGGGGGCCACCCGTCCCCGTTACCGTCGATGACACCGGCCAAGCGATCATCGGCGTCGATACGCGCGATGGAGCTGGGAGACCGACGAAGGCGGTTGCATCGCTCGGCGAAGAAGAGATGCGTCGAAGTATCTACATCGCGGCCCGTCGCACGCTCCCTCTCGGAATGCTCGAGCCCTTCGATGCTCCCCTCATGACTCCCAACTGCGAGCAGCGCCCCGTTTCCACCGTTGCGCCGCAATCGTTGTTGCTGATGAACAACGCTTTTGTGGTCGCTCAAGTCGAAACGCTGGCCAAGCAACTGCTGCAGTCTGTTGGAGACGATCAGGAAAAGCTGGTTGCCACGGTTTGGCGACGATGCTTCGGTCGCTCCCCCAATGCGGATGAGCTCAGCGGTGCAATCGAATTTTTGAAAGCGCAGCGGGGAGAACTCGAAGCGAATCCTCCTACCGGTTTACCCAAAGGAGCCAGCACCGATCCGAACACACTAGCGCTAACCGCATTGTGCCACGCCTTGGTCAGCTCGAATGCGTTCCTATATGTCGATTAGAACTATGCCTGTTTCAGTTTTTTCATTCGCGCTGCGGAGGAAGGTCATACTCTCCTCGGGACAGTGGTGTGCAGTAATTTCCTTGAAAAATGCTTCTTGTCTGGATGGGGCTTGTCCCCGCCAGACACCGCTTTGGCGTCCTAGCACGCATCGCGTTTTAGAGTTCTGCTCCCCTCGCCCCGCTTCGGGGAGAGGGGCCGGGGGTGAGGGGTAGAAGTGTTAGAAACCATAGCCAAGTTTGCCCTCTCCTTCGGAGTAGAAAGAGTGCCTGGGTTAGGACTCCAAAGCGGCGTCCGGTGGGGACAAGCCCCATCCGGACGGTCAGATGTTATGGGGGAACAAGCTAGGACGCCAAAGCGGTGTCCGACGGGGGCAAGCCCCGATCGGACGGAAAACATCCGTGTTGGCAGGAAAAAATGTTTCATCATGTTGGTCAGAGTGATAGGGAGCATGAAGTACAAGGTTTGCAACGAGGTTGTTGTTACTAGCCCTTCTACCCCTCACCCCCAGCCCCTCTCCCCTAAAAGGGGCGAGGAGAGCGGATTTCTCGCTCGCTACGCTCTTCCCAAAGCCCAAAGTCTTTCACCACTCCTCTTGCCGAGGCCATAACATGACTGAAAATCCCAACAACGACATCCGCCCTGCAATGACGGCGTCGCGGCGGCATTTTCTGGCCCAGAACGCCTTCAACCTCAGCGGGTTGGCGCTAACTTGGTTGTTGCAGCAAGAGGGGCTGGTCGCCGCACCCCCAAAGCCGGAGGAGCCACCCAAGTTCGACTTGTTGCCCAAACAACCGCGCAAGCCAGCTCAGGCAACTGCGATGATCTCGCTGTTCATGCAAGGTGGCCCCAGTCATCACGATCTGTTCGATCCCAAACCTGAGATCAAGAAGCACCACATGAAGGATTATGTGGGGGACTTCAAATATGACAGCGTGGCCAATGCTACGACCAAGCTGTTCGCCGGTCCGTGGGAGTTTTCGCATCACGGCGAATGCGGAATGGAACTCAGTGAGTTGTTGCCAAACCTCGGTACGGTTGCGGACGACATTTGCTTGATTCGTTCGATGCACACTGGTGTGAACAATCACTTGCAATCAGTGAACGCCCTGAACACCGGGCGCATCGCCCTCGGTCGCCCCTCGTTGGGATCTTGGATGACGTACGGTTTGGGCTCGGAGAGCCAGGAACTACCAGCCTTTGTCGTCTTGACCGATCCAGGGGGATTGCCGGTTGGGGGTGTCGACAATTGGAGAAACGGCTGGTTGCCTTCGTTGTATCAAGGGACCGTAGTCCGCCCCCAAGAACCACGGATTCTAAATCTCAATCCACCACCCTATCTCAACGGGCAAGCCCAGAAGCAGTTTTTGGACTATTTGCAATCGGTCAATCGTCAACACTTGGAGGAGCACCCCGGTGAGCACGATCTATCGGCGCGGATCCAAAGTTATGAACTTGCGGCCAAGATGCAGGTAGCAGCGAAGGAAGCGCTCGATCTGTCGCAGGAAACCGAAGCAACGCACAAACTGTACGGACTGGACGATCCCGATACTCGTGAGTATGGTTCGCGCTGTTTGATTGCGCGGCGCCTTGTCGAACGGGGAGTGCGATTCGTGCAGATCCATACCGGCAATCAAACTTGGGATCATCACGGTGGCATCGTCAAGAGTCTTCCCATCATCTGTCGCAAAACCGACAAGCCTGCAGCCGCACTGGTCCAAGACCTTAAAGCACGGGGTATGCTCGACACAACGCTTGTTCACTGGGGTGGCGAGATGGGGCGTCTACCCGTTATTGAAAACGAGAAGAACATCGGCCGCGACCACAACACGTATGGATTTAGCATGTGGCTGGCTGGTGGTGGGGTCAATGGTGGTCAAGTCTATGGTGAGACCGACGAAGTCGGCCACAAAGCGGTGACCAACATCGTCAATCACTATGACTACCACGCCACCCTGCTACATCTGTTCGGTCTAACTCCTGCTCAAGCCTCCTTCGAACGCCCCACTGGCACCGGCAGCTTGCTCGACGGTCAGGAAGCCAAGATCGTCTGGGATATATTGAGGAAGAAGGCTTAAGGCTTAAGGTGTAAGGTGTAAGGTGTAAGGTGTAAGGTGTAAGGTGTAAGGTGTAAGGTGGCGGACGCGAAGCGTCCGCCCATCACAACCCGACGCGTTAGCGAGGGATAGCGTCGCGAGTGAACGTGGCCCTTGTCGGGAATGTTTCCGTGCCGGGTGGCACGTCCCTGAGGCACGAAGGGCGTGATGTGATATTTTGCATGGGACGCCTGGTTGCCAGTGCTGTCCCTCGCTAACGCGTCGGGTTGTGATTTCGTGGCCTCGCTTACGCGTCGGCCAGACATTCCAACAACACCAACATTTTGACACCCCAAGGCGAAGCCCTCTTCTTCCTCAAGCCTCACCCCTCAAGCCTGATTTGCAACAAAAAAAGGAGTCGAGTTTTCAACTCGACTCCTTGGATTGGAACTTATGCTATCGTTGCGAAAACGGGTGCTAGGAACTTAGTACCGATCGCGACCGCCTCGGGAGCTGTTGTAGCCGCCGCCACCGCCGCCATCGCGGTCTCGGTATCCACCTCCACCTCCACCACGGCGTCCTCCTCCGCCACCACCTCCGCCGCCACCTCCACCATAAGAGGGACGCGGTTCTCGGGGGCGGGCTTCATTACAAGAAATGCGACGACCTCCTACCTCCTGGTCGTTCAAAGCTTCAATTGCAGTCTTAGCCTCTTCGGGGTCTTGCATCTCGACGAATGCAAAGCCTCGCGATCTTCCAGTTTCTCGGTCTACGATAATGCTGACTTTGGCAACCGCACCGTAACGAGAAAAAGCGTCACGAACTTCATCTTCCGTCGCGCGAAACGAAAGATTACCCACATAAATATTGATCACGTAACCAAACCCTTTTAGACGACAATACACACTACGATTTCAGCACAAGAAATCCAAATGCAGCGTGCATGCACAACCAAACAAAAGCGAGCCAATCCATCAAGCAAACATGCCAACTTTACTGAAATTGACCATCCTTGTTGAAACAGCTCCCTAAAAAACGACCATTGGAGCGTCAACCACATCGACAAAGCGGACTCGGCAAACAAACACCTCCGTCACACAGTTCAGGTTGGCAAACCTTAGGCAACAACGTCTTGGATTATCGGAGGCGCTCATGGGCAAGTCAACGGATAAATGCGAACCCGATCACGGATTCACTGAATTTCCGTCTGTGGTGAAGAATCTCCCGTTCAAGAGGAGCTTTCCCGCCATAAAAAATGTTGCGAAGCACTTTCTGGCCCCCCCCCCAATTTTCCCCAGCACCATGCGATT
>CAYMXM010000022.1:9561-21158 GCA_964394065.1 uncultured Pirellula sp.
GCGATTGGTTCGTGTCCCGGGCGTCTCGCCCGGAGGAGCCTTCGCAACTCCGGGCGAGACGCCCGGGACACGTTCAAGCGAAGCCATCCTCTTCTTTCCTCAAGTCTCCAGCCTCACCCCTCAAGCCTGTTGAAGCCCTCCCCACTTCTGCTAGGATTACCGGCTAAAGCTCAACTCACTTTTCTAGAAACCCCTCGATTTTGGCATGGCGAAGCAATTCGATTGGCAGAACTCGAACGATCCTCGCGATGTCATCCATATGGCGGTCCAAGCCGTTGCCGAGGGGCATATCGTTGCGGTTCCAGGTGACTGCTCCTATTTGCTGGTCGGGTCGGGGTTTCATCAGGAAACGATAGAGCGGCTTGCTGGCCTGTCTCGCCAAGAGTCTAACGGCCATGGTTTGACCTTGATGGTCCGCTCTTCCGCAGAGCTTCTGGATTATTTCCCGACGGTTTCCAATTCGATCCTTCGGTTTGCTAGCAAGATATGGCCAGGGCCGGTAGCGATCGAACTTGCGGACTCCCATCCCAACAGCTTGCTCCGTTGCCTGGAACCGAACGTTGTCAAAAATCTGGTTCAGGCCAACGATAAAATCCGACTTTCGCAACCGTACCACCCCGTATTCCAACAGATGAGTCGTTTGCTCGTGGGGCCCCTCGTAGCGGCACCTGCATTAGGAGGCGAAAATCGATTGGCTAGGACGGTGGATGCGATTCAATCGGACCTTCATTCCATCGTGATCAGCGATGGTGAAACCTCGGAATGCGGACTACCAACGCTGGTCGCATTCGACGAGAATTTAGCGACCATTTCACGTGAGGGTATCGTGGCACAAGATTACTTAAAGGGGCTTTCTCGCATCACGTTTCTGTTCGTCTGCACCGGAAACACCTGTCGTTCCCCGATGGCGCAGGCCTTGATGAACAAGAAGATCCAAGAGCGATTTGGGAGCCGTTTTCCAAATGGGGAGATCCCGATCACGGCTTACTCAGCCGGGGTGGCTGCCTACGGAGGAGATCCAGCTTCCCCGGGGGCTTGCCAAGCCATACAGGCCTATGGTACCAATCTGGATCAGCATGGCAGTTGTCAGCTTTCCTTGGAGATGGTCGAGCAAGCGGATGTGATTCTGACCATGGGGAGCCGTCATCGTCAAGCGATCGCCTCTCAATGGCCCTCGGTCGCAAGCAAAGTACATATGATTTCACCCGACGGTTCAGAGATCATCGATCCGTTCGGTGGTCCTTTGGAGGCATATGAGCGATGTGTTTCGCAATTGGATCAACATACCGACTACTGGATCGAACAGATCAATCTCTCCGAGATCATCCAGTGGAACGACCCACCAAAAAGTGAAGGTTCAGCATGAGAATCGCAATTGGAAGCGACCACCGAGGTTTTCAAATCAAAGGGAAACTCGTTACCTTGCTCAGGGTCGATGGCCATGAGGTCGAGGATTTCGGTACCCATAGCGATCAGCCGGTCGACTACCCCGACATCGCCGTCAACGTCGCTAAAAAGGTAGCGGAAGGTTCGGTGGAGCGAGGAGTACTGATCTGCGGAACAGGCTTCGGCATGGCGATCGCCGCGAATAAGTTCAAAGGGGTTCGAGCGGCGGCATGCAGCGACGAAGTCATGGCGGAAATGTGCCGTCGCCACAACGACGTCAACGTCTTGTGCTTACCGGGAGACCTCATCGGCGATCGCCCGGTCGGCGATCTCGTCCGCGTCTGGCTCGCCACGGAGTTCGAAGGTGGCCGGCATACCCGACGGGTTGAAAAGATCCAGGCGATTGAAGGGTAACAAATTCGTTTGAGGCCATTGGGAGCGTGGTGGGGATAACCACGAATCGGACGAATCTTACGAATAGGCTTGAGGGGTGAGGCAGCGCTGTGAAGCATCTTTTGGGAAATTGAACGCTTCCTTGTCCGACCAAGGTTTCACAGCACGCCCTTCGTGCCTCAGGGACGTGCCACCCGACGCTTGAGATATTCCCGACAAGGGCTACGTGCACTCGCGACGCTGTCCCTCGCTTACGCCACGGGTTGTGATGGGAGGACGCTTCGCGTCTTCCCCCTCCCCCCTTAACATCGATACGTCAGGCCAGCCCAAGGGGGACGAGCCCCCCAGGACCGAAGACTCCCAAAAGGAACAAAAAAACGGACACTCAAAAAGCTACGTCAGAACCAACTTTTTAACGGCCCAGCCCATTCCCTCGCTTTTCATCTTCTCAAGCATTGTTAAGATGGGCAGTCTTTAGTGGGTCGTCCGTTGCGTATGGAGGCGTTTAAGTGGCAGGGAAGAAGTCTCAGCGAGAGAAAGAACTCCAACGTCGACTGAAGCAGAAAAAACAAGAGAAGGATCGACACGTTCAACGAGTTGCAGACATTGTCGAAAACCGGCACGGGTTGCTGGTGGCCAAGACCGAGCCGATCTCTTGGCAAGGTGAAATCCCGGAAGATGCCGCTCTGTTTGACGATGCAGTCTTGCAAACCCTGCCGGAGGATTCTGCTGAAAAGGCCCGTTTGGTTCGGCTCGCTCTCGAAGAAACCCTCGCTCGCAAAACAGGGGTAGCGTACGAGAATCTCGCTTCTATTCCTCGCCAAAGTCCCTATGCGAACTGGCGCCTCTTCATTCGCGGGTTGATTGCTTGGCAGAACAACGACTTTGCGGAAGTGGACGAGGCTTGGGAACGCCTCGATAAGTCGAGACGTCCTTGGCGTATTGCGGTCTCGCTCCGGCTGGCCCAACGGGAGGATCTTACCGCCATCAAGCATGATGGGGCTCCTGAGGCGCTGATGACCGAGGCCTCTTGGATCGCCGGATTCGATCCTGCACTCCTCAACCATGCAAAACTGGTTCGGCAGCGAGTCATCGAGCGGATCGCCATTCGAGCTGCCCGAGATGTAGCGAAAATCAATATCCCCCACGAACTGAAGGATACGAAGGCTACTCCGCAACATATTTTTTGGCTCTCTCGATTCACGAAGAACTATGGAGATATCGAGCCCGAACTCGTTCGAGATCTGCAGCGGACCCTTCTGCATCAAGCGTTCGCAGCCCCCTATATAGAGCTGTTCAAGGAATGCGCTTCGCAGTTTAAAGGGTTTGATTACGATCCGAACAACACGCTCATCAGGGCCATGAATGCGATTGCATTCGGGGAGGTTGATGAGGCCAATATACTCCTTAAGAGTTTTGAAAAACGGGAAATTCATAAGATAACTACCTTCCCGCAGGAAGCACTAAGGGGAATCGTTGGCGGTTTGTATTTTTTCTGTGCCGAAAGATTGATCGAGGAAGCTCGGAAAAGTAATCCTTTCCCCTTCCCCACCATGTTTTATGACGCCTACGCTCCGGTCGATGCGATCGAGGGATACTTCGAGGAATCCATTGATGCTTATCCACGTCATCGAAACGTATACACATCCTTCGAGGAGTGGCTCCAGCACGAGTTCGACAAACGGGATCGACTCAAGGATGAGCAAGTCGAACATGAGGACAAGATTGCCAATTTGAAGATGGCGATGTTGAAAGAGTTCCCCAATGAAGTCGAAGCACGCATGGAGGTGATCGATTATCTCTTCGAAAGAGAGCGAAGCGAAGAGGCCAAACCTCACGTCGAGTTCTTGTCAGGGACGCGGCACAAAAATCCACTGGCAAACGCGATGCAATGGAAGTGGCACATTCTCGAAGCGATCCGCCTAAGCCGTCGGAAGGTATGGGTCCCCCAAGCATTGGAAAGTCTCGACGCCGCAGAACGAGAGTGGCCGGAGTGGCTCCGGAAAGCTTGGTTGCCTTATTTGCGCGCTGCCGTGAAGCTTCGGGGAGGAGATACGACGGCATTCGACACGATTCCTGAGAGTGAGCGAGCCTCGAAAATTGCGGACGCTTGCATGCGGTTAGCTGCGGCGCAAAAGATGTCGGTACCTGCTGCCGACCTTAAGCCGCTTCGCGGTCTGGTCGACGAGTGCGTCAACAATTTGGAGAAAGCCGCCTTCAAAGATCTCCTTCTCGCTGTGAACTTCTTCTGGGACTTGCAGAGGATCAAGATCAAGTATCCGGCATACCGTCAGCATGGTTCCAAGATCCAGGACAGGTTCCTAGAACTCCTCGACGAACGTAGCTTCGAACAGTTCAGGGGTACGCTCGAGCTTACGGGCTCGCTGTTGAAGTTGGCTAACGACGGATATTTCACCGAGTACTCTTCGGTTAAACTCCCCAACTTCCTCGACGAGGAAGAAAGGGAGGTGCAAATCTTGGCCGTAACGGTTGCGGCGGCGAACAAGATAAAATATTTCCGTAACGTCGAGCAATTGCTCTCGATCAGCAAAGCCCTTCGCTTCGGCTTCGAGTCGGTCTCAGATCTCTACTATCGGTACTATTTCGAATCCTTGCTGGACAGCCTTGATCAGAGGCTAGAAGAACAGGCTGGGCAGGCAGAAGCGATGGCACGGTTCTTCGAAAGAATCCCGGCAGGGGCCATGGAGGCAGCTGCGAAGATGTTCGAAGAGTGCTCGGAGGATGGCGACTGGGATGACGACGATGATTGGGATGACGACGAATGAAGTCACCAACCTTTGGGTCACAAAAAATAGGAGGTAAATCCAGATGAGTTCAGAGTCTTCTTCCCCTGGGGAGCTTTCTACGGAAGTGGTGATACAACGAGACCCGTTCGAAGTTTTGGGGCTATCCATCCATGCGAACGAGGCTGAGATTCGCCTTCGGTATCTCGAACTGGTGAGAGAGAATCCACCTGACCGAGATCCAGAGAGGTTTCGAGAAATTCAATCCGCCTACGATGCTGCCAAGGATCCGTCCTCTCTCGCGCAACACGTAATCAAGCGCTGGATAAAAGAAGATCCACCCTCCTGGGATTCCGTGATCGATCAGCACGCAAGAAAAACCCCCAGTATGCCATTCAAATTCCTCATGAGTCTGGGGAACAAAGCTTGATGAACAATCCATTCGAATACGAAGTCGAAGATCAAGGCGAACAGCAGATCGAGCTGCATGTTGAGGAGCAGGTCGAGCAGCAAGTCGATGAACCGATCGAGATCGAGGAACCACGTTTTGGTTTGATCGATCTGGTCGACGCCTTCACTGCGTTTCGCCATGAGTACCGCGAGCAAGTTCGGGAGTCTCGTCAAAGCAACGAACAGCTCGCGACGATCGGAGAGATGTTGCGAGAGTTTGCCGTTCGCGAATCGGAAACACGAATGTCGGCGGCCAACGCGGAGCGGGAGAAAGAGAAGAACCGCATCTTGATGACCCTCGTCGATTTGGACATCCAGTGGACGCGCGCCGCGGAGGCTATCCTTCGGAGCGGTGAGAATGCACCTCGAGCACCTGATCCTTACGAAGCTTGGCTCGATAGAGGGGTTGGGAAGTTGACCGGAATGCAGCGTTGGTTTGCTGCTCCCTTGATACGACAATTGCGCAGCTCTCCTCCTGTTCACGATCGGAGAGACGATGCCATCGCCGAAGGGATCGGGATGCTGCTTGATCGTTTCCAGAAGACGCTGTCGGAATTTGACATCGAAAGGGTGGAAACGCTAGGGAAGAGGTTTGACGGAGAGTTGATGCGTTCCATTGGGACGGTATCCACAACCTCCTATCCACCAGGCACCGTCGCTCAACAACTCACCCCGGGCTACCGTACGAAGGATCGCGTTCTCAAGTTTGCAGATGTTCGGGTTGCGGCTTCTTCCTAACTCCAGATTTTTGACTCAGGTACCCGTATGGATTTTGGAAACACGGAGGCACAGAAATCACAACCCGTGGCGTAAGCGAGGGGCAGCGCTGGCAACCAGACATCCATCCCAGGTCTCACAGCACGCCCTTCGTGCATTGGGGACGAGTCCCAGTCGGACAAGAACGCCCAATTCCCCAGGGGAAAATGCTTCACCGCGTTGCCCTTTGGGGAGAGGTACCATAGATTGCTTCGGTAGAATTATTTCATCCCTTCACCCAATTACCTCCAATACAACGGCTTGTTATTCGTTGCAATAAAACCTTTTAGACGGACCTACGCTATGTCATCGAACCCTTCCAATGCTTCCTCCAATTCAGGTGACAACGGTGTTGTCGTCGGAATCGACCTTGGGACCACGAATAGCGTGGTCGCAGCCGTTATCGATGGAAAACCGCACGTTTTTAAAGTCGATAACCTCAGTTCGATGCCATCGATCGTAGGTTTAAATGCTGAAGGAAAGTTGATATCCGGGCTCGCTGCAAGAAATCAGCTCGCTGCGTTCCCCGATCGAACCATCGCTTCGATCAAACGGAAGATGGGGACGATGGACAAGGTTTCTATGGGGGAAGAAGAGTACACTCCCCCCGAAATCAGCGCGATGATCCTGCGCCGACTTCGCGATGTCGCGTCGAGCGCATTGGGAACCGACGTGACGCGTGCGGTGATCACCGTTCCAGCCTACTTCGATGAACAGCAACGGCAGGCGACTAGACAGGCAGGGGAACTGGCTGGTTTTAAAGTCGAACGAATCATCAACGAACCTACCGCTGCGACACTCGTCTATCACGTCGACAAAAAGGATCGCAAACATATCGTGGTCTACGATCTTGGGGGTGGAACTTTCGACGTTTCGATCGTGCGTATGGAAGAAGGAGTTGTCGAGGTTCTCGCTAGCCAAGGGGATACGCATCTCGGTGGAGACGACTTCGACAAAGATTTGCTCGATTATGTTGCTGAGGAGTTTCTTTCCGAGCATGGAATCGATTTGCGGACCGAGCCACAATCCCGATTCCGGTTGCTGCAGGCCTGTGAGCAAGCCAAGATTCAACTCTCCGAACTGGAGACGGTAACTCTCGCCGAAGAGTTTATCGCGGAAAAAGATGGGACTCCATTGCACTTAAAGACTACCATCAGCCGCTCGACCTTTGACGATATGATCCGCCCCCTCATCGCGCGAACGATCGACTGTGTAGACAAAGCGTTGCGAGATGCATCGATGACGATCCATCAGATGGACGATCTCGTCTTGGTGGGGGGCTCGACCCGTATTCCATTGGTCGCTTCCCAGTTGCGAGAGCATTTCTTGAAAGAGCCGAGCCGAGCGGTCGATCCCGACTTGGCGGTCGGCCTCGGAGCGGCGGTCCAAGCAGGGATGCTCCAAGGGGTTCAGGTCGGCCCGGTCCTGGTCGACGTTGCAACCCACACCCTCAGCATTGAGGCGGTGGTTGGGATGACCTTCTCGGGACCACAACTGGAATGCGTACCGATTATCCATCGTGGAACAGCACTCCCGGCTCGCTACGAAGAACCATTCCGTAAGTCACACAACAAACAGGAACGCGCAGAGATCAGGGTCTTCCAGGGGGAGCACCGAGACGCAGCTCACAATGTCCCCCTGGGAGAACTCGATGTAAAGCTCGTGGGGACCGACGAATCGCACCAAAAAGTTGTGGTCGCATTCAATCTAACCTTGGACGGCATCCTGCGCGTCACGGCCAAGCAACCTGCTTCTGGAATCGTTGAAGAGATCTCCATCGACAATGCACTCTCCCAGTTCAACTCCGAGGAACGAGCGGAAGCCCATCGCCGTTTGAGTTCGATGTTCGAGGCTTCGGAGGATTTCACTTCCTTTGATCCATCGACCAATGCCCGGTTGGTTTCCGAAGAAGGGGCCGAGGGAGAGGAAGAAAATATAGTTCTCGATGAGATGCAGCGAGTCCTCCATGAAGCCCACGACCGGTACCCCAAAGCGGTCAATCTCTTGAAGCGAGCGGCGACGTTGGCCGCCAAGATTAAAGGCGAGGACTCGGAAGAATTAGCGACCCTTAGCGAGAAGCTCTACCAAGCGATCCAACAGGATAATCAAGAGGTCATCGAAGAGGTTTCCATCGACTTGGACGATCTTTTGTTCTACGCCAAATAGTATTTTGTTTCATGTCGCGCAACACTCCATACGATGAACCTAGCGAATTCCGGTGTCCGGTATGCCGAGCCCGGCAAGCCCCGTCGTTGACTTGCCGCCGCTGCCGCGCCGATCTGGAGCTTTCGGTAAGAGCCAGACAGCGATTGTGGTATCTCAAAGCCCAAACTCCAACAGAAGCGATCGAACAAGAGATCGCAAGTTTCACAGGCTTGAGGGGTGAGACTTGAGACTTGAGGAAGAGTGGGAGGACGGGAAGCGTCCCCCAACCACAACCCGTGGCGTAAGCGAGGGACAGCGTCGCGAGTGCACGTAACCCTTTTGGGCAACGCTGTGAAGCATTTTTTGAACGAAACGCAGGGGCGCGGAGACGCAGGGACGCAGAGAGAAATTGGACTAAGAGAAGTTTAAATCTCCGCGACTCTGTGTCTCCGCGTCTCTGCGTTGAATTTAACTAACCGTTGGAAGCGTAGAAACAACCCAGGGTGCTCTGGTACGAAAGTCGTCACCGGAGGGCTCGCGCTTTGACACTCCCATTGTTTTTTCCCGCGAAAAATACTTAACGACGTTGGGCGAGGGGAGCAGATTCTTAATGCGCTGCGCGTGCTAGGGCGCCAAAGCGCTGTCCCTCGCTTACGCCACGGGTTGTGATTTTCGGACCTCGCCTACCCTAGCCCTCCAGCACTTTTTCCAACCCGATCGGGAGGTTGCTAGGAATTTGCATCGTTGCGACTTGGACAGAGGCGATCGGGTCGTCGCAGTAGTCGGAGGCAAAGTAGCCACTGGGGCGATGATTGCCGCTGGCTCCAATTCCTCCAAAGGGGAGCTTTCCGGTTGCGCCCGTTGTCGGTGAGTTCCAGTTGATGATCCCGGCCCGAACCTCTTTTGCGAAATGTTCAAAGTGTTCCTGCGACGTGCTTAGCAGTCCTGCAGATAAACCATACTTCGAACGGTTCGCCAATCGAAGTGCCTCGTCGAAGGATGGAACGAACTGCAAGGTTGCCAAAGGACCAAAGACTTCTTCATCGGGGAGTTCCAATCCGGTGGCATCCCACAAACCTGGAGTTAACAAACTAGAGCATTCTCCCGACGACTTGCTAGTGACTCGATGGCATTCCACGAGTGGACTCGCTCCGGCATCTCGCAAACGGTTTTGCCCTAGGAGGACACCCTCTGCCGCCCCTTGATGGATCAAAGGCCCCATGAACGGCCCGGGGTCTTCAAAAGGGAGGCCAACACGGATTTTCGTGATCGCCGTTGTAAAGGATCGAACCAATTCTCGGTTCTGTGGAGTATCCACCACGATCAGTCGACGAGCGCATGTGCATCGCTGTCCACTCGTGATATAGCTTGATTGCAACATCGCCAAGATAGCGGCTTCTCGGTTCGAAAAGCTCTCGATGACGAGTGGATTGTTCCCACCCATCTCCAGCGCGACAAGGCATTCGGGGCGTCCACCTAGCATGCGATGGAGTTCGCAACCGACTTGATACGATCCAGTAAAGAAGAGGCCATCGAGCTGTTTCGATTGAACGATCGCGCGGACGACTTCAGCGCCCCCATGGACCGTCTGAAGAAGATCCTGAGGGAGTCCTGCTTCGATCCATAGCTTCTGAATCCAATCCCCTACGGCAGGCGATTTGTCGCTCGGTTTCAAAAGGACGGCATTTCCAGCTAGCAAGGCAGGTACGATATGGGCGCCCGGGAGATGGAGTGGGAGATTGAATGGCCCTATCACGGCGACCACTCCCAAAGGTCGGTAACGCAAAACGCTCGCAATGGAACTGAGGCCATCCGTCCATTCGTTTCGACGCTGTTGTATGGCATCGATCGCATTGCTAACCTTGCTCACGGCGGCTTGGACCTCGGTCTTGCTCTCCCAATAAGGCTTGCCTGTCTCCAAGGAAATGGTCCTTGCGACGTCAGCCTCCGCAAAACCTAAGAGTTTCGCAAAGTTGCGAGCGACAGCAATTCGCTCCTCGCGAGTCCTCTTCCTCCAAGCTTCGCCCGCAGCGCGACCTCGTTGTAGCACTTCTTCAATGCAATGGATGTCGATCCATTTCCCTTCCCAGGTGATGCTTCCATCGACAGGGCTTAGATAGCGATGGGGACCGGAATGATTTGTGTTGCTCATCAACTTTTCCATTGTTTAACCGCGGAGAACGCGGAGGGGCACAGAGTTAAAACCGAAATAGTTAGAGTTCAGCTCCCCTCGCCCCGCTTCAGGGAGAGGGGCTGGGGGTGAGGGGTAGAAGTGAGATCTAACGGTGCCATCGTTTACTAGGTCGCTACCCCCTCATCCCCAGCCCTTCTCCCCCAAAGGGGGCGAAGGGAGCGGATATCTCATGGGTATGCTCTTCCTAAAGTCCAAAGCCTAAGGTCTAAAGTCTGTTTGAGACGGAGGCCGTCGCTTCGCGACGAGCTGTTTAACGGTGGCCCGGGCGTCTCGCCCGACCACCTCACAAAAGATAACAAAGGACTTCTTCTCCTGCTTGAAGGTTCAAATCATCGATGGCGATGAGGTCGAGGACTGCGTGAGGGCCATTGGAACCTTCGGTCCATTCAACCATCGTTTCGACCGCTGCGAAGGGGCGTACCTTTCGAGCGACGATCGCCGGGGTGCTACGTTCAACCGTCGGATCGTTAGACCAAGTTGCTCCCCTCGAGTTGACGATCGCCTTGATATCCTTTGTGGGGCAAGAGACGCTTGGGCCGCCATCGAAGATATCGATCAAGTTGTTGCGTTCGAATCCTTGCGATTCGAGCATGGCCAAGGCAGGTTGGGTATGGTCATGCACCATCCCGATGCTATCGATCGCCGCTTGTGGAAGAAGCTCCAAGTAGATCGGATACTTCGGCATCAATTGTTCGATGAACTTCTTATCGACCATCGACAGAGCGTCAGCGCTCGGGAAATCGATTTTGAAGAACCGCCCCCCGATCGCATCCCAAAAGGGGGAGTTGTTGTCTGCATCAAGATAGCCACGCATCTCGGCGATCGTTTCTTCGGCGAACCGCTTGGGATGATTCGCCATGTAGAGGAAACGGCTGAAGCTAAGAAGTTTCCCGCATCCCTTCCCACGGTATTCGGGGAGAAGAAAGAGAGAACCGATTTCGGTAGGACCGTCGTGAACCACCTCCAAGTGCAACGAGTGGATCAGTAGCTCTAGCCCTAAGGAAGGGGAGGTCGCTTGTTCTGTTTCTTGACGATAGAAGTACTGGGGTTGGTATCCACCCGTTTTGGAAAAAATACAACTTGTTCCAATGATCTTTCCTGAACTTCGATCTTCCAGGACTAGGACGTAGGGAGCTCCTTCCGGTTTTTCCGTTGTTCGGCGAAAGGCGAAGACGGAGAGTTCCAGTCGATCCAGGAGTGTCGCCTTGTCGATTTGGAGGGAGGTCATCCCTGCGGTTGCCTGGCAGATCAAGTCCCACATTGCATCAAGATCTTCCAGCGTTACTTCACGAATTCTAAACATTCAGCTTTTCCCTAATCTCGTAATGAAACCTGGTGAAGTCGATTCGAGGGCACTTTACCAGTACCGCAAAAGGAATTCCATTCATTTTATATCCCTGCTCCCCTCGCTCAGCTTCGGGAGAGGGGCTGGGGCTTGACGCATCGGCGCAAATTTGAGGTGTTTGGGACGTTCGGCCGACGCGTAAGCGAGGCCCGACAATCACAACCCGTGGCGTAAGCGAGGGATA
>CAYMXM010000023.1:0-21096 GCA_964394065.1 uncultured Pirellula sp.
AAAGGGGCGAGGGGAGCGGATAGCTAACGCGCAGCGCGTCAGGGACGTGCCACCCAGCGTCGGAGTGCCGCCCAGCGTCGGGCTTGGATGGCCCTGAATAGCGAACCGGCTCACTGCGTTGGTAGGGGCTTTGAATGGAGGCGGCGGTTAACGGAATGAATTCCGTTCTACTTTCCCCGGTTTTCTTTTCGATTTGCAAGCAAAGAACTAGGATAGAGATAACCCATGGCGCAAGCCATAACGGCTGATGGCTCAGCTACTTTTCTCCTATTCAATCCACCGAACGACCAACTAGACCGGAAGCGGTATGGCCACTGTTCTCATCGATAAACTTCTCCAGGCGGCGGTTAAGCAGGGGGCGAGCGATATCCATATCGTTGTCGGCCAACCACCCGTTTTCCGTTTGCACGGTCGAATGCGCAGGCTGGAGACGAAGGTTCTCGAGCCTGAGGATGCGGTTCAGTTGATGAAAAGTATCGCCCCGGAACGATGCCAGCGGGAGTTGCAGGAGTCGGGGAGCTCTGACTTTGGGTTCGCCTTCGGGACTTTAGCACGGTTTCGGGTCTCGATTTTCAAGCAGCGTGGATTTATCTCCATGGTTCTGCGGCAGATCCCGAATGACAAGCTGACGCCGGAGCAGCTCGGGCTCCCCGAAGCGGTCATCAAGATGGTTCTTCGCCCGCGTGGACTCGTTCTCGTGACCGGCCCGACGGGGTCTGGAAAGAGTACGACTCTCGCGAGTCTCATCAACTACATCAACGAAACGCACGATCACCATATCATCACGATCGAAGACCCGATCGAGTTCTATCACGAGCATATCAAATCGACGATCAACCAAAGGGAAGTCGGGGTCGACGTTCCGAG
This sequence comes from uncultured Pirellula sp., assembly GCA_964394065.1. Taxonomy (GTDB): domain Bacteria; phylum Planctomycetota; class Planctomycetia; order Pirellulales; family Pirellulaceae; genus JBKCUI01. The sequence continues at coordinate 868 of CAYMXM010000023.1, forward strand.
CTTCTCGGAGGCGATCCGCCGTGCTTTGCGACAGGATCCCGATTGTATTCTGGTGGGTGAAATGCGGGACTTGGAGACGATCTCCGCAGCGATTTCCGCCGCAGAAACGGGACACATCGTCTTCGGTACGTTGCACACGAACAGTGCGCAAGGAACCGTCAATCGTTTGATCGACGCATTCCCCGGGAACCTGCAGGATCAGATCCGAACACAGCTCTCTTCCAGTTTGCTCGGCGTCGTGGCGCAAACCCTCATTCCGAAAATCGGCGGTGGACGCTGTGCGGCTTATGAGATCTTGGTCGTGACCAACGGTATCGCGAACTTGATCCGGGAAAACAAGACCTTCCGAATCACCTCGGCCATTCAAACCGGGGCGAAGTTCGGGATGCAGCTCATGGACGATGCTTTGTTCAATCTTTGGAAAGATGGGAAGGTCGAGGTGGAAGATATCCTTTCGAAATCCCACCGCCCCGACGACCTCGCCAAACGAATCGTCAACGCCCGCCGAGGGATCATCGAGGAGGAATCCGAAGATGATTTCGAAGAGGGAGATGGGGGGCATTGATGAGTACGAATGCGAATCGGGAGTGGCTCGGCGAGCCACGCCGCTCCCCTCGCCCCGCTTCGGGGAGAGGGGCTGGGGGTGAGGGGTTTTGCGCTGCAAGTAAGTCTCTAACGAATCACTCGGTTTCGAGCCTCAATCGCGAAGCGATGGTAGCGCATAGCTGCGGGCGTAAGCCCGCAGATAGCTCGGCCCACCTTGCCTTGAGCCGCGAATGCGGCGGTAGCATGGAGGGGGGCTGCCGCCGCATTCGCGGCTCGAAAATATCATTTGCTCAGAGCCCGTGGGCTGACGCCCACGGCTATGCGCTGCCATCGCTTCGCGATTCCCAAACCAGCGTTTCGAATCGAATTGATTTTACTAGCACTTCTACCCCTCACCCCCAGCCCCTCTCCCCTAAAAGGGGCGAGGGGAGCGAAACCCTAGTTACGCCTGCTTTAGCCCTAACTGCTCCAGTTTTGGCTCCAATTATTTCGGCCTTAACTATTCCGGCTTCAACTCTGCGTCTCTCCGCGTCCTCTGCGGTTAGACGAACACTCCCCTCTTCCTCATCCCTCACCCCTCAAGCCTGTCGAGAATGAAATCATGGTAGCACGTCGTATCGGGCAGATCCTTGTCGATATGGGCTTCATCACCGATGAGCAGCTCCAACTGTTGCTGGAGGAACAGCAGCAGCAGCCGGGGGCGCTCCTTGGGAAGATCGCCGAAGACATGGCGCTGATCACCGACGAGCAGCTCGCGCAAGCCCTCGGTGAGCAGATGAACATGAAGGTCATCTCGCTTGGGGAACAAGCGGTTCCAAAGGAATTGCTGGAACGGATGACCGAAACGATGGCCCAGCTCTATCGGGTCATTCCAGTTCGGTTCGACGGGAGCACCCTCACCGTTGCGACCTGCGATCCACAGAACCTCACCATTCAAGACGAGCTGCGAACGTTTCTCGGTCTTGAGATCGAGATGGTCGTCTGCCCTGAGCGCGAGATCAACGCGGCGATCGAGAAATACTACTCTTCCGACTCGTTGAGCGTGGAGAAGATCGTTCAGGAGTTGGCGAACGACGAAGAGCTCAAAGCAGCAGCGAGCATGTTGCAAGGGGACAAGTTCGACCTGGACGGTGCCGAAGCTCTCGCCGATAGCGTTCCGGTTCGAAAGCTTTTGAACCTCGTTCTCCTGTTGGCGATCAAGGATCACGCGAGCGATATTCACTTCGAACCGTTCGAAGATGAGTTCCGGATTCGGATCAAGGCCGAGGGGGTTCTCTACGAGATGGTTCCCCCGCCCCGTCACTTGGCTTTTGCCATCACGACTCGGATCAAGGTTATGGCGAACCTCGATATTGCCGAGCGACGATTGCCGCAGGACGGTCGGATTGAGTTGATGGTCGGGGGGCACCCGGTCGACTTGCGCGTCAGCGTTCTTCCGACGATGTTCGGCGAGAGTGTTGTTATGCGGATTCTCGACCGGACGGTGGTCAATCTTTCGTTGACCAAGGTGGGGATGGACGAGAAGACCATGAACGATTTCCGCACGGTCATGCGTCGCCCCAACGGGATCGTTCTCGTGACCGGACCGACCGGTTCCGGGAAGACGACGACCTTGTACTCCGCTTTGTCGGAGATGAACGAGATCACCGAGAAGTTGATCACGACCGAGGACCCGGTGGAATACGACATCGACGGCATCGTACAGATCCCGATCGATCACGACATCGGCGTTACGTTCGCTTCTTGTCTCCGGGCGATTTTGCGGCAGGACCCCGACATCATCCTCGTGGGAGAGATCCGGGATTTGGAGACGGCTGAGATCGCCGTCCAAGCCTCCTTGACCGGGCACTTGGTCTTCAGCACGTTGCACACCAACGACGCTCCGGGGACGATCACCCGGATGAAGGACATGGGGATCCCTACCTTCTTGATCACCGCGACGGTGGAAGCGATTTTAGCGCAGCGATTGGTGCGTCGCATTTGCACGAAGTGCCGTGAAGAGACCGAGACTCCGTACGAGATGCTCGAGGAGCTCGGAGTCGATGCTGCAGAGGCGAAACAATACAAATTTTACCGGGGGCGTGGCTGTGACAGCTGCAACAACACCGGCTACAAGGGTCGGATCGGACTGTTCGAGTTGATGGTCATGAACGACACCTTGCGCGACATGGTGATGGAAAACGCCACGACGGATGATATCCGGAGGAAAGCCCAAACCTTCGGGATGATTACCTTGCGAGACTACGGAAGGCAGTTCGTCTTCCAAGGTTTAACCACCGCCGAAGAAGTCGTCCGAGAAACAGTTCATGATGGGTAGGGTAAGCTTTGAGCATTGAGGCTTAAGGTTTAAGGAAGAGCACGCCGCTCCGCGGCGGCTTAGATTATCCGCTCCCCTCGCCCCTTTTAGGGGAGAGGGGCTGGTGTTGGCCTGGCGCGTCGGCGGTAAGGGGGAGGACGCGAAGCGTCCTCCATCACAACCCGACGCGTTAGCGAGGGAGTCTGCCTTAAAGCTTACTCCTCAAAGCTCAAAGCTTAAAAAAATTTGCCTTGGTCCGCTGCGGGCCGAGAATTGGATTTAGCTACCGAAGATCCACTTAAATCAACGGTCCCTTCATTCAGAGGACGATTACTATGCCAATGTATCAATTCGAGGCCATGGACCGCACGGGCCAAGAGATCAAAGACGTGATCGAGGCGCCGAGCGAGGAAGAGGCACAGAATACCATCAAGCAGATGGGGTACTTCGTCACGGCCCTATCGCTGAAAAAAGGGACGCAGAAGACTGCTCAGAAGAGTGTCAAAAAGAAGCGAGGCTTCTCGATCGGCGGGGCGAAGACAAAGCATATTTGTACCTTCACCCGTCAGCTCTCCATTCTCCAGGATGCCGGTCTCCCGATCCTTCGTTCTTTGAAGATTCTGGAAAACAACCAAAAGCCTGGGAAGCTCAAGTACACGTTGCAGGACGTTTGCGATGAGATCGAAACCGGTTTGACCCTTTCGGAAGCGATGTCCAAAGCACCGAAGGTCTTCAGCCGGCTCTATGTGAACATGATCAAGGCAGGGGAAGCTGGGGGTGCGTTGGAAACGATTCTTCAACGTCTCGCCGAGTTCCTTGAGAGCGCCGAAGCGTTGAAGCGGAAGGTGAAAGGGGCCCTCATTTACCCGATCGCGGTGGTGATCGTTGCGATCGGTATTCTCGCGGGGATCATGTTCTTCATCGTTCCGACGTTTAAGAAGATGTTCGACGAGTTCGAGTTGAAGCTTCCTGCGGCGACGTTGTTGCTCATGGCGATGAGCGAGTACGTGGTCAACTATTGGTGGCTCATGTTCTTGCTCCCGGTCTGTTGTTGGCTGATTGGAAAGATCATTCGGAAGTTCAAGCACGGCCGGATGGGATTCGATCAGTTCATCATCAAAGTTCCGATCTTCGGAGGGTTGATCGAGAAGAACATTCTCGCGAGAACGACTCGAACGCTCGGGACGCTGATCACCTCGGGTGTGCCGATTTTGGAAGCGCTCAACATCACCCGGGAGACCGCAGGAAACGCGATGTTCGAGCGGATCTTCAACAAGGTGATCGATGCGATTCGCGAGGGGGAAGTGATCGCGAAGCCGATGAAGGAGAACTCCATTCCTGGCTTCCATCCGATGGCTCTCTTTTACTGGTGTTGGACCGGTGCATTCCCTGGGATCATGATGATGTCGGTCGCGTTGACCTCCGGGCAAGGAGTGAAAGTTGGGGGTAAGGCAGGTTCGAAATCGGCGAGCTCCACAGCAGGGGACCAGTTGGCACTCATCGCCGCTGTCACGATCGGCTTGGGAGTTGTCGGTGCCGCGTTGTGGTATCTCCTTCGGATGAAGACTCGCGTCATCGACGACTTGGTCGTCAACATGATCGACGTCGGTGAAGAGACCGGGGAGTTGGACACGATGCTTTACAAGATTGCAGATAACTACGACGAAGAAGTTCGCGTGATGACCGAAGGCTTGACCAAGTTGATCGAGCCGATGTTGATCGTTTTCCTCGGGGGAGCGGTCGGGTTTATCGTTGTTTCGTTGTTCATGCCACTGATCTCTTTGATCACGAGCTTGAGTTAAGGTTTTTGACATTTTTTAGGTGCGACCAGCGTTCTTGGAACTCGATTTGCTTTTAGTAATAAAGAGTGAGTCTGCATTGTTAAGGTGCAATAGCTTGTTCCAGAATGCGACGTGCAGGCTTGAATTGAGAATAGGGCAAAAGTCATGAGAGTTCGCCAGCAACAACAAATCGAGAGACGAGGCAAGATGCTTGCTCGCCGGGGTTTCACCCTCGTCGAGCTACTCGTGGTGATTGCGATCATCGGCACGCTGGTGGGGCTATTGGTTCCCGCCGTCTTTGCGGTCCGTAGGTCCTTTAACGAAAGTTCGGTGAAGTTCGAGGTGCAAGGGTTAGCCCAGGCGATCGAAGCCTATCGATCCAAGCATGGAGACTATCCGCCGGATGGGAGCAATTGGCAGTTGCTAGAGGCCCATATCCGGAAGGCTTTCCCGAATGCGTTGAATAGCGAAATCAACTTGCTGAAGAACAGTACCATCAGCAACGACTACACGGGACGCGTGATGGATCCGGCCGAGGCAATGGTCTTTTTCTTGGGGGGCTTTAGTGCGGATAGCGCGAAGCCTTTTACTGGGAAAGGTGGTCCGTTTATTAAAACGGCTGCGGGATATACCGCCAATACGCAGCGTGAGAATTCTTTTTATGAGTTCAATAGCTCTCGTTTGAACTATAACGATGACGTCGATGGGGGGGCTACCGCGAACGACCTTCTTCCTGTTTATGCTTCCTACGGGACGAATACTCCGTACGTTTACTTCAACAGCAAGACCTATCAGTTCGTCGATCAGACCAATACGGTTTTTTTCAACTACCATCGAGCGACGAAGACGGGCGATCTGCAAGCAGCCCTGTATGGGGTTGCACGTCCTCTCTTGGCAGCGACTCCACCTGCGGCTGCTGCGAGTGCGAGCCAGTACTACGAAGCTTCGAAGACATTTCAGATCATCAGTCCAGGGGTGGATGGTTTTTATGGATGGATGGCTCCACCTTCGAGTGGAAACTTGATTCTCTTCAGCTCGACCGGTCAGGGGTATGAAGTCTCTACGACAGGGTTGGCTTTATCGAATGACAATCGTTTCCGCATGATGGGGCTCCATGGACCGAAGTTTCAACCGATGTGGGACAACTCGGCGAGTTGTATCGATACACCGACATTCCTAAGTGCATCGGTCGGACAGTAACAGGGTGGAAGGAAAGGGGGTAGAAATGAAAACGTCAAACCAGATGGCACTCCGAAATCGAAGCGTTCAGGGGTTTACCTTGATCGAGTTGCTCGTGGTGATTTCTATCCTCGGGACCTTGGCGGGGATGTTTACCCTCGCTTATCGAGGAGCGCAACAAGACTCCAACACGCAGAAAACTCGCTTGACTATCCAAAAGATCAGCGATGTGTTGAGAGCGAGGATGCAGGATTATGAAACCTACCCAGTTCCGACGGGTATTCCAGCGACGGCGAGTGTGGCTACAGGTTTCCATCCTGGGATGAAAATGGTTTTGGAGGAGCGAGCCCGCTTGTTGATGCTTCGCTCGATCATCCGAACGGAGATGCCAGATCATCCGGACGATTTGAAGGCGACGCAGTTCTGGGGTACCGCCAATCCGCCCATCATCTATGCGATGCCGACCGGATTGACGAAGAAGGTTGGTGCGTTGAATGTTCCCATTTTTGTACCGGGGACAGATGTGATGCCTAATGCTTTGACTTCGCGTGCGGCGAATATGTATGCCAAGTTAAAGTTGTATCCCCAATGGGATGCGACCAATGCGAATGCAGAGCTACTCTATCTGATCGTTGAAGATTCCGAGTTGGATGGTTCGAGTGCGATCGAAGCGTTCGGGGCATCGGAGATCGCGGACACCGACGGAGATGGGCTTTACGAATTCATCGACGCCTTTGGGTATCCCATCCAGTGGATAAGGTGGCCGAGCGGTTTTTCGAAGGTAGGGAGCATCTATCCTGACATGCTCGATTCGGCAATCCTCGATAGTTCGGGGAATCTCAAGATCAATTCCGAACCGTACGATCGTTTGAAGGCAGACCCAGGGTGGAGCGCTTCGAACTCGAATCTTATGCCTAGCGTCTATCCGATGCCTTTGGTGGTCAGCGCGGGGCCAGACGGTTTCTTTGGTCTCAATTTCAGAGAGTACAACCGGTACAACTCACCGTCGAGAACCCCAAGGTGGCCGGTCGGAGGTTCGACGAGTTACTCGACGTCGGATTTGGTCTACCCAGACAATATTTACGGTGTCCCTTTTCGGTTCTCGGACCCTTGGGGGCCGAGACTCAATCCAGAGATGCGAATGGGAGGATTGCTCGATCCGGCCAATGATCCGATCGAGGGGGGGCGTACCGTCTCCAACCCCCCGTTTGAAGCAAGTGACAACATCACCAACTATGAGGGGGCTGCCGTTTCATTATGAGATCCCTGAAGAAAAGTGGTTTGACCCTTGTAGAACTCCTGGTGACCTTAGGGGTCGTCATGCTGTTGGCCTCCCTGATTCTTCCCACGGTGAAGAATTTGCTGGTCGATCGAAAGTCGACGCAATCGGCGACGGTGGTTCGTAACTTTATCGAGTCGGCTCGCGCGAGAGCGATCGGCACGAACTCGACCGTCTCGGTGATTTTGGAGCGGGTCTCTTCGATTCCGCTCGATGTGAACGAGGATGGCGTTTTCGATTCCAACGACCTCATCGGAAACGGAACGACCGTACCCTATCGATTTCAATCGGGGACCGCTCAAGATCCTCTTCCCAACGGGGCCGATCGTCAGACGGCCAATTTCGTCACCTACAACATGTGCGTTCGTATGTCTCTTGGAGAGCGTCCGAAGCCTCGTCACAGTTCCATGCTGAGTATGCCCACCCTGACGGTGGCTATCCATAGCCCCCATGTAGCTGGTTCTCGTTCAGCGATCACGGCTGCGTTGGGAAGTGCGCATCCCGCGCAAGGCTATTTCTATGTGCAGGTTCCTGGGATGACTCCGGCGGAGCAGTTGCTGGCTTACCAGCAGTTGGACCTACTCCCTTTCTGCGATATCAGTTTGGGGACCGAGTCTGCTCGTTACACGGTAGCTCAAATTGCGGGCCCTCATGCCACGGGGCTTTGGATGGCATGTGTCGATTCCAACGGGATCAGTAAGGATTCGGAGTTGGTCATTCCAGCGCTGACTCCCAAGAATAGCTTTGGAGAGTTTACGGTCTATCCCAAGCCACGTCCTATCTCCAATCAAACGGTGTCATTGCCTAAGGGAATGTGCATCGATTTGTCGCTGAGTGGATTTGGTGAGGTTGGAAGTCTTTCGAATCTTGATCGGAGATACCGTTTTTCATCCGACTGGGTAGGTTCTCAACTGGGGGCTGCTCCGAGCCCCGAGGTCCTGCGACCTGTTTACTTGGAGTTCGGTCCTGATGGGCTTTTGAAGACGGTCTGGGCAAACGGAACCGGATCCAACAAAGAGTTTCTGGTCCCATCCCAGATACTCGACGACGTCTATCTCCATATCGGGAAGAACGATCAAATCCTCTTCCCAGCGATGCCTACCACCTCGGATGCCATCTTGCCGAATCTCGCGGATGCGAGCTCCTATGTGGTACGAGTATCGGCGAAGTCGGGGGCTATTTCGGCCGCACCTTTAGCGAGCTACGAGACACAAAGCGAATTGACGGGGATCTCAGCCGATTCCCCAGGTAACATCCTATCGCTAGGACGATTGGGAGTTCTAGGTCAGCCTGTGAGCGGACAGTAGGGATGAAAGGGAAAGCCATGATGAACAACACAACACAATTCCCGCAGCCTCACTTGGACAAGGCCGAACGATTTACTCGTGGCACGTGCGTCTCGCGCGAGCCACGTCGTTCCGGCCTCACGGTTCTCGAAGTTCTCTTCTCGATGGCGATCATGCTAGCGGGGCTCATGGGGGTAGCCATGATGGTTCCCTTTGCGGGGCGCCAAGCCTCGGAAAGCTACAAGATCGCGCATGGACTCGCTTCCGGTTCGAATACCCTTTCGGTTTTCTCAAGCGACCATTTCATCCTCCCGCGAGGAGATCGCCCCTGGCAATTGATCGATGATGAATATACCAAGGGATCGCCGAACATCGCGCATGGAGGATGGCCAGCGTTCACAGCATCCGGTGGATGGGCTCTTGTCGGCCCGTACGGCGCGACCAATAAGACTTTTTATCCATCCCTAGAACGACTCTACGATGGGACTCGCGCCAAGGTTCCTTCCCTGTACCGCTATCACCTGGATAAGGTTCTCGCAGACGCAACGCTTGGTGCGTTATCTGCTAAGGAAAAGCTTGCGTTGGCTCAGAACCGAGCCCTCGGGCAAGCCTTTTGCATCGACCCCTTGTTTTATGCCGAGCAGTTCGGTGTTCCCGCCGCCAACGTCAAGTTGGGGCGAGGCGCCTGGGGGAACCTCCGACGGAACCGATTTCCGTTTTACGACGAGTCCTTTCCTGGGTCGATGAATCCTTTGGAGTACCCGAGAAGTTCCGAGTTTAAGACCCCTCGGATGATGCGAAGCACCTATCGTGACCCGTCCCTTCCCGTTTCTGGATCCGGCCCCACGTGGGAGGATATGTCCTGGATGCGAGGGGATGCTGCGAAGATGACGTCGACGATGGAGTCTCGCGATTTGGTTTTCGACAAGGCCGAGGATGGCTCGGTCACGCGACAGTTCAACGCGCTCGAGACGGGGATGAACTACAACGCGGTTATCAAGTCGGTAGATAGTGGAACGATGATCTCTTGGCTAGCGACTGTTGTCCCGGCCGACGGAACTCCCCTTGTCAATCCACTCTCTCTAGATACGACCACGACGGCCAACATTCCTGGAATGGAATTCTTCCCGGAATCGTACCAAGTTTCGGTTGTTGTCTTTGGACGCCGCAACATAGCGGAGCTTGCAACACCCGAATTGCGGGCCAACAACTACGCGGGATTTCATTCGATCGGAGCCGTTCCTCAAAGTGAGCGACTCGCGAAAGTCACCGACTTGTCGGTGGACTCGGCCTCTTCGGGAACCTTTGAGGTGGAGCTGAGCGCGTTCAGCAACGGCAATGCGGATGACCTTGGGAACGTGAGTGCGAGACTCGTCGTGGGAGATTGGATTTTGTTGTCCCGCTACGTGTACGACAATCCACTCGCCACCGCCCCGGCATCGACACCTCCGATTCGAGAGCTCCACAAATGGTATCGGATTGTGGGAGTGACCGGGTTGGAACGCTTTCCACGTCGAGTCCGAGTGGCGGGCGCACCATGGGATTGGTCGACTCACGAGCTTGATGCGATCAAGCGTGGGGGGGGCGTGGTCGCTCCCTACGTGGATCCGAATAAGTTCCCGACCGTTGCAACCTTGCTTAGCGATGTGGTCACGGTTTATCAACGGACCATGACGATGGGAAGGTAGGTCTCCGGCCTTACCTTTCCTAAAGAGACGCCCCGAAGAGACAGAACTGATCAACTCTCCACACACACGGCGAGAGAGGATTTCCATGAAAAACTACAGGCATAAAATGACAAAGCTTTCCCGCGACCGCAACGGGTTTTCCCGCGACCGCAATGGGATGATCTTGCTGATCGTCCTGGGGATGTTAGCGATGTTTTCGTTGTTAGCGGTGACCTATGTTATCACCTCGGGCTCTTCCGTCGCGGGGAGTCGTGCGCTCCGAGTACGGGACCGCAATGCGGCCTTTGATATTCGAACCCTCGGGGTTGCCGACAAAGTAACGGCGCAGGTGGTCCGAGGGTCCGCGAACCGCGACTCGGTTTTCTTCATGAACAGCCTCCTCGGAGACGTCTATGGTCCCGATGCGATCCGTTCGAATTTCGGCCCCTATTTGGGAACGTACTCCGTTATCCACTTAGCAAATACCATCGACACCAATAACGACGGAATCTGGGATTTTGACCCCCAAAGGAGTGTGAATTTGGTGAAGGTGTCCATCAATCCCGATGCGGAGTTGAACGGTCCCCTTTCGGAGTTCGAGAACGAGTACAACTCGAGAATATTGACCGTTCTCGAAGGCCCCCTCGCTGGCAACTCGTACCGAATTCATAAGTATGTGGGGTATGTCAACGCCGGGACTCCTGCGGACCACGCCGATCCAAACCATCTTGTTCAGCCTGCGATTCCTACGGTAGAGAACACCCCTCAAGGTCCCTTGTCTCCTCCCCGTGCTCCTCTGGCTGTGCCATGGACCCCGACGGTGTACGACGACCCAACTGCCGAAGCGGTCCGCTATTCCATCGTAATCGATTTGAATGAAACACGATCGAATCGGCTTACGGGCGATGTGGTAAGCGGGGAAGGGGTATTCCGAACCGAGAGCCGTTCGATAGGTGACTGGGTCAGTTCGTTCGGAGTCGAATCTCTCTTCTTTGCTAAGACGACAGCCGGTGACAATCCAAACGCGAATAACATGGCTGGATACAAGTTCATCATCAACGATGCTCCCTTCAACTACCCAGGGATCGGACTGGAAGATGTTCCCAACATATCGACGACCCTGGTGAACAGCTTTGGGAACTTGGATTCTCGTGGGTTGTTTATCAATCCACGGGTCAGCCCATCCCTCTTGACCAACTACAACTACTTGAACGACCCAGCTTTGATGCGTGTCAATCCTTACAATGGGACGACCGGGGTCGATACGGTGGGAACTCGCCGGACGCATCACCTGGAGTCTCGTTTGATCGGCGCGAGCAACGAAGGTTACGACGTTCCCGACTGGCGGGATCCGTGGTTAGCGCATCAGTCCTACACGAAAGACCCGGTTACTGGAGACGTACCCCGGATGATCATTCCGTCTTTCCACCGACCGGAGGTGATCAACTACATCACTCACCTTTTTGGCAATCCGAGTGCGTTGAACGCAACCCAGGTCGGAGAGATGCTTCGGTTGATTCAAGCGTCGACAGGGCGCGTGTTGAACATTTCTTTCCCGCAGGGTGGAATCTCGCAGAATCCTCGCTTCCAGATGAGCAACGCCAACTATCCCAAGTTGCAACTCACCTGGTCGAATCCGCCGAACATGGTCACCGAGGTGACTCCCCTTCGGAACTATATCGGGGCGCTCATCAATGGAACTACTGCGAGCATGGGAACCCCCTTCTTCGGAAACATGTTGGTCACTCCTGTTTGGGATGTCGACAACGATGGTGACAATCAAACCGATGGCGTATGGCTCGATCCTGGGATGGATATCGTCTACGCTCCGGATGGTCGTCGTTTGAAGCCTCTGATCAGCGTCTTGATAGAAGACCTCGATTCTCGTGTCAATTTGAACACGGCAGGGGATCGAGCACATGGGCTTTCTGGGTTCGCAACAGCACCGACGGATGAAGTCCATAAGAGGAAGTCAACCACTCGCGACCTTATTGCGCAAGGGTTTGGGTATGGTCCAGCTGAGATCTCTTTGAACAGTTTGTTCATGCAAGGAACCAATGTTCCGTTGTCCATCTTTCGCTCTGGTCCAACGAATTTTTCGTTCTTCGATCAGCGTTACGGGGCTCGCCGCTACTTCGGTGCATACGCACTTCCCATCAATTACAACAATACGGCATTGGATCGAGTTCCTGGCCGAAGAAGGCTTTCTGGAGCAAATTCAGAGAACGATCCAATCACCAAGATTAATGAGCGGGAGCAACACAATACGTTTACCAGCATGAGAATGCCAGGCTTCCCGTTGGGACGTCGCGGTTCGGTCGGCGTTGGGATTGATGTTTTTGGAAATCCTGTAATCACCAATCCCGCTCCGATCGACGGGGATCCTTACACCGTTCCTAGTGGAGATCCGACGAATCCGAATCCAGCGATGGGTGGGATAGCGGGGGCGCTCAGTGAGACGAACGATGATCCCTACGAGTCCAACGCGATGATCCCAGCGAACATGGACGACCCTCTTGGTTTAGGGGATCTCGAAGCGATCTTGCGACGTTTCGATTCGGACAACGAGCGGTTGCCGAGTCGTTTGAAAGAGCATTTGCAGCAGATTCCAAACTATAGCAACATGTCGGACATCAACAATGAGATTACGACTCGAAGCGCTGAGTTACGCTATCCTAACATCGCAGCAGCGATGAAGACGGTGAAGAACTATGGCGGTTCCCCGGTGGTCGCGATCGAGAGTGGTGCTCCAAGCTACATGCGCTACATTCAGATGCTTCATTCCCAGCGATATCGTCAGCGGACGCTCGCGCAGTTCAATACTGTCCCAGGGGGAACTTATCCTACGTTGACCAACAGCGATGACCCCCAATTGACCTATGCTGCGATCAACGAGCTCTTTCCGGTGGAATTTGCAAGAGGACTCCGAATGGATCTCAATAGACCGTTCGGAAATGGGTATGACGAAGGGAGTCCGAACAATGGTGATATCGATGACCCTGCAGAAATCGCAGTCAGCGCCCAAAACGAACTCCATCCTACCCCCGGCGGAATCGATGTCGCTGCTATAACAGTGGCTACAGATGGGACAGTGGAAAGCCTTTATGGTCGCGAGCTAAAGCAAGAGCGGTTGCTGTCGAACGATGGCAATCTTAACAAGGTATCGAGGACTCGAAAGAGACTTGCCAGTCGACAGGTCTTGGCGAGGAATCTTTATTGCCTAGCCCAGTTGCTCGTTCCTCGCGAATATGACTTCCCTGGGATGAGCGCTTATCGTGACCCTACGACCAAAGAGATCCGTAGAGCAGACGTCTGGCCGCGCGCGAAGATCCGAGCGAGAGCTCTGGCGCAGTGGGCGGTGAACATCGTCGACTATCGAGATGCGGATTCGACGATGACTCGTTTCGAATACGATATTCTTCCCTTCGGAACCGGTACGTTCATCGATCCTCCTGCCTCGATTCGCCCACCTTACTGGGCCCCCGATCACCTGCTAGAAACGGTGAACGGTGTTTCGAATCGCCTCTATTGCGATGTCGTTTGGGGGATCGAGTATCCAGAACTCTTGTTGACCGAATCGTTCGCGTATCACAACAAGAATCTGCGTGACACCGACATGGATGCCTCGGGGAAACGCTCGCTGAACGAAACCGACGATGCAAATCGGGATCCGCACCTCGATCAATTCCGTTTCATGGACGCAGGGCTTTTCTTGGAACTCTACAATCCGAGAACGGTTACCTCCAGTTCCGATCCAGTCCTCGGGCAAGGGATTTCTTCGCTGTACGCACCTGCAGGGTCTTCCGTTATAACCTCATCATTGCAGCTCGGTAAACTAGCACCAGCTCCAGATTCGTCTCTCCCCGCAGCAGAGAGGGTCTGGGGACAACAACCTATATGGCGAATTGCGATTTCGGAGCAGTACACCAACGCGAATCGAAACGAACATCCACAGGTTCTTTACGAAGCGGGGAACCTAAGCCAAATCACGCTACAGAATTCCACGGAGACGATTGGGGGGGGAACCTCTGTTTTCGGCAATAGCAATCTTGCAGCGGCAGGATCCGTGGAAGAGGTCTTGGGGAACGGCTTGATATATCATCCCCTTAATAGTGCGATCATCAACGCCAATCCGGCCTCTCTTACCGCCGCAACTGCAGGCGTGAAGATGCCCGTCGCGTTTGATCGGTTTATATGGTTCACGCAGTCTCGCCCGGGAACCAGTGGTATTGGTTCACGTGTTCCCGATTTGAATGAAAGCGATGCGACACGTGCTCAGCGACACATCTATACCCCAAATGCGGATGCGAAGATTGAAGCTGGGCACTACCTGGTGGTCGGTCCGAAGCCATCTGTCAACTTCGGAACACTTATTCACAACCAGTTCACGGGAATTCGTTATCCAGATACGCTTCTCCGCTCATCCCTCAGCGACGTCAATAATCGACTCCAGCGATCTCCCTCCTTCCAAGGTATGGGAATCTATGGGAGTGGGTTTGAAACACGGAATCTGTTCGACAAAACGATGAACCTTCCTTGGATCACGAATTCTCTACCTCCTCAGTTTACTTCGGTCAGAACTGAATCACCTGGTGCGCATCTGGGGAATGATCCTTGGAACACCAACGACCGCACGATCTTTGGAGGTGGAGTAGGGATCAATGTCTCTCTTCCGACTCCGTACCACGGAGAGACGATCTGGACGACTCAGAATCTCCCTAATCGCGCAGTCAACTCTGCGGACCGCCCCGGAGGGGCACAGCCTAGACCTGATAATACAGCTGGATTTGGAGGAAACATAGATGGGGTGAGGACAGCAGATGGAGTCCTTCGCGTTCCCCTCGATAGCTGGGTTGACTTAGCCAACTCCGGTTCGGATGTCTATCCAGACGAGCCTATCGATCGAAAGAATCCTCTTATTGGTGTGAATCCTGTTTCCGGCCAAGATGCTGGGCAATACCGATCTGGTTCCTACGAGAATGTACGGGCAGCCTATCTTCAACGCTTGGCCGATCCTAATGCTGCGTACCACCCCATCGCCAATCCGTACATCACCGTCGATTGGATCTCGATCGATCTAACCGTTTTCAATGGTGAGACCGACGAAATTGCCGACGAACGAGACGCGTTAAACCAAATGGATGTTCCTGACCCTTACACGCCTCCGACCAAGACTCATCCGTTTGTATTCCAATCCCGCTACAAGACTGGGACCCCCGTTGGTACGACAACTCCAGGCGTCACCTATCTTTCACCAGATACCAAGTGGAAGACCGCGACTCCCTTCGCGAAGCAGACCGCTGCTATTCCAGATCTACCCGCAGCCTCTTCGGGTGGCCCACTGGTAAAAGCAGAAGCCTACTTCATGTACTCCCTCGGCCAGGAAGGATTGGTTACGAATTGGAATTCCCCCGGAGCTAGTTCCACAACGTTTGGATTCTTGAACAGTGGAAACGTCTCAAACCCGGATGTTACCGCAGGGAATGAGCCCAACGCGTCGGAAGTAGCAGACACGACCAAAGCCATATTCGATGGCTTTGGCCGACCTGGCGCAAGCTCGAATCCCAGATTCCGGGGGGCTGGAGAAAATATGGCCGGTCTTTTTTGGCTCGATCGACAATTCGCAAGTCCTCATGAGATCATGCTCGTACCACGAAGCGACCATGTTCATTTAGGAATGGAATTTGGCCGCCCCATCGACCGTCTGGGAACTTGGAACGTTCGCTCCGCTCCTTCCTATCTGAACAGCTTCCAGTTAGCGAATCCCGTGCAGACAGCGAAAGCCCCGGCTACCCTCCCGGTCAACGACTGGAATGCCCTAGACACCTACTGGGCGATTCCGCGTACCGTCACTGCTGGGGAGTGGTTCGCCGATTGGAATCTCCTCCTAGAGTTTGTAGAGACGCAGCCTCCATTTGCAGATGCGAATAAATATTTCCGCCCCGATGTGATGTCGCAGGTGATCTCGTTGGCTCCTACGGGACAACCTGAGCGTCCGCGGATTGTTTCTCGTTTTCTGAGTTCCCATATTCCTGCCAACTACTTTAGTAGTGTAGGAATCACTGATACGTTTTCCAGCCGAGGTCCTTCCTTCCTAGCTCCGTTCCATTACAACTCGAACTATGTGGCTGCCGGGAAGATCAACTTGAATACGATTCGACTCGATTCCACAGGACGGAGTAGAGCCTTGAAAGCCATGGAGTATCTTTACCTTTCGGGTGCGGATCGGACAACCGAGTTCGGAAATCACGCTGATACCTTCGTGACCCAGTTCGCAAGCAGCCGCAGGGGTTACGATAATACGAATGCTTCGGCCCTGACAAACAGTTTCTTGGGAGCTCCAGCAAACCGCGAGATGCACCCTGCGGTTCCAACCCGTTTCGCGGGAGCTTACGTTCCTCCCCTTCTCTCGAACATCGCTCCCCCCTCGACGACTGACCCATCGATCAATGCGGTGGTGCGTGAACAGAATCCGGTGGAAAGAACCTTGCTACGTTCCAATCGCGCATCGGGAATTCCTAATGTAACTGGTCCGAATTATATCACTCCTCCGACCAACGATCCGTTGTTGCTTGCTCAGCCCCTCAATGATGCTGTGAGTCAGTCGTCGATGTTCGATCAGCTACAGCGTGTTTCCCGGCTACCGAATTTGACGACGAATCAGTCGAACATATTCGCTGTTTGGGTAACGGTTGGGCTCTTTGAGTACGATCCAATCGATGGCTTCGGGGATGAATACCAAACTCCCACCGGCGGGATCGAGCGGGAACGGAAATTCTATATCATCGACCGAACGGTCCCCGTCGGCTTCAAGCAAGGCGAAGACCTCAACTATCGCAATATGATTTTGCTCGAAAGGACGATCCCCTAATGAGCCGTTGGCAAAGATCTTGTTCGGATCGTAAAGGTCTAACCCTTGTAGAAGTTCTCATCGCGACGACCCTCACACTGTTGCTGATGCTGGCTCTAGCGCAAGGATTCAAAGCGATGAGCGCTTCGGTTTCGGAGGGGCGAACCAAGCTCGCATTAAGCGATCAATTGCGAGGTATCGCCACCTTATTGCGCAACGATTTGGAGCGATGCACCGCCACTAGAAAGGTCATGCCGAGTTATCCGGGGCCTGGGTATTTCAAATACTACGATGGTCCTATCTGGGATACGACAGCACTCCAAGAGAACTTCAACCTTTCAAACGCATTAGGGGGAAGCAAATGGGGGGACATCGATGATATCTTGATGTTCACCGCGCAAGCCAACCCGGGTGAATCGTTCCGTGGGACGATTCCACAAGCGTTGATGATCATCAGTCAACTCAATCATTTTGACAAAGCGAATATTCCTCCCACCGACCCTGTCGCCGAGAACTTTATCAATGGCCTCAATATGGGCACCGCCTGGACGACCGAGGTGAGTATCGAATCCGATCTCGCCGAGATCATCTGGTTTATGATGCCGCTAGCGGAGGGGAACCGGTTGCCGATCCCAACGACCTCCCCTTATATCTCACCCACTGCGACCACGACGGTAATCGATGTTGGCCCTGTAGATGGGATGCCTGATCACATAGCCCTATGTCGTCGCGTTCTTCCGATTCGACCCGATATCGATTTGGATCCTTATCCGACGATTCCAGCGTACCGAACTCTCGTAACCACCTTGTTGACGCGAGCGGAGGCCCCACAGGTTACAGCAAATATATCGGCACCAGCGTCCTTTCGTACTGCAATCTACCAGTTCAACCAACGTTGCGATCTAAGCTTGCGAGTTCATAAGTGGCCGGCTGGCGGGAGCTTTTTGATGTCGGTTGCGACCAACAACCTCAACGACTTGCAACTTCCCGAGAATCGGTTTGCCCACTTCACGTATCCCCTGACAACGGCCATGGGAATTCCTGTGAACTCCACGGCCCTCCCGCTTCTCGCACTTACTGATGAGGGGACTGCATCGGCCAACTATCTAGCCGCGACCAACAAATTCTACGCAGCCTCGATCGGGAGCCTCAACGGACTGTCGAGCCTCAATGGGTTGTCGAACCGTGGCTTCTTGATGCCCTGCTTTATGCGAAGCCGTTTCGATGGCACTCCGGTTCTTTCCGAAATCGTTGCAACGAATATTGTCGGGTTCGATGCGAAGGTCTTTGACGTGGCTGCGCTGCAAGTGGGCCACACTGGCCCCGATGGCACCCCCGGCGATGCGACCACCTCCATTGCCGGAATGCCTGGGACGGACGATGTTTCGGTCAGTCCGAGCGATCCTGGTTACGCCAATATTTTGGGACTGTATACGAACACGACGACTCCTTTACCGATGCTCATGTCGAAGGGAGCGTTTGTGGACATGGGGTGGGGCTGGAGACTTCACACCAATCCATCCGTGGTAGAATTGGTTTCTAGCCGTCCTCCAGCGGTCCGGTATTACCTGAGAGATTACTTCATCGGCAACGCAAGTGGTATCTATGGTTTCGCTTCTGCCAATCCCTTTCCTCCCGTTGCCGATCCTGCGTTGACGCGATCGGGGAGCCTGTACAATTTCAATGTTTTCCGTGTTTACCAACCGGTCTACGACACGTACACCGACTATTACGATCACGATGGAGAGCGATTCGACTACCTTTCGAACCAGCCGTTCTATCGAGCTGGGTTGCGACGATTCAATATCCCGGTTGCTCAAGGGGAGATGGATGCCACGTACGATGGCGTCTATAACCCTCTCCTTGCTCAAGAGTCGACAGCTCCAGCACCGTTCGATATCTCTTCGGTGAAGGTAACTATCCGCGTCCAAGATGTCACTGCAGCCGCCTTGCAACAGATGACCGTCATCCAATCCTTCCGCGAATAAGCGAGGCCCGAAAATCACAACCCGTGGCGTAAGCGAGGGATAGCGCTGGCAACCAGGCATCCACCCAAGGTCTCACAGCACGCCCTTCGTGCTTCAGGGGCGTGCCACCCGGCGCCTTAGATGTTCCCGACAAGGGCTACGTGCACTCGCGACGCTATCCCTCGCTAACGTCACGGGTTGTGATGGTAGGACGCTTCGCGTCCTACCCGCCTATTCCCGGTGTGTTACGTGATCGCCTTGACGGTCCAACAGTGGTGGAGTTGGGGAGAGATTTTGGGTGCTGAGTTGGTTTGAATGGGAAGAAGCGACCACTTCACACACCCTACGACGATTACGGCTGCGACCGATTGCGAAGATCCTGCTGGAGTTGAGTGATTAACGCATTCAATCGCTCTTCGGACAGCTTGGCAATCTCCTCATCTGAACAACGAGGCAAGCCAAGGATCTCTTCCAACAAACGAACTTTTCCACGCAACTCACCGATCTGGATGCCACGTTCCTCGCCAATCTGGATGCCCTCCGCCTTCGCGGTCAACAGATCTCTCTCGACTTTCTTACTCGCATCGTACATCGCTTTATCCTCCGTCTTCCAATAGATTTCTTCCCAAGCTGCTATCGCCTGCAAAAACTCCAGCTCAGGAAAGAGCTCCTGCAATCGCTCCGCCGTGTAGTGTTCCGCGTTGAGAAGGATATACAACCACCGGTCTACTTGGCTCGATTGGGCAAGCTCCGACTCTTTTATATTGTACATCCCCAATTCCAAGGTGTGAATCTCGATCCCTCCTTCTAGCGTTCTTCCGCTGCCCCGATCAATCAGTTCGAACTTGTGGTGCACCTTCTCGGTGTCTCCCCAAAGCTTCTCTTTCACGATCACGATCGAATAGACCGGCTTCAAGAGTTTGTAGGAATCTCCTTCCCGCAACTGATCGGAGTAAATTTCGCAGGCATAGTAAACGATTCGGCAAACGAAGGCCGCGTGGGGCACCGTTTGCATTTCGACATGAAAAACTCTCCCCTGCGAATCCGCAGCCTTGACATCCAGAATCGTCAGCTTGTCGTCTTGGAAATCCTTGGGGTTGAAAGGATTCTTGATCTGGAGGGATACGATCGGATGTCTCAACTGCAAAACTGCATTGAGAAAAGCCATGAGGATCGGCTCGTTCCCTTCGGACGCAAAGAGCTTCACGAAAGCAAAATTGACCAACGGGGAGATACCAAGGGGCATGATAGTACCTTTTCTGTTCGGGCATTTCGGACGTGTGTTCCGATTATTGTATCAGTAAGTAGGGTGTGTGGAGCGGTCGCTGCTTCCAGCTCAGATCGAGCTGACGAGTCAATCCTCGTTTCTATTGCAATT
>CAYMXM010000024.1:0-20734 GCA_964394065.1 uncultured Pirellula sp.
GTGATGGAGTCAAGTATAAAGGATCGGCTAGGGGGAGTGCAAATAAATGCTGGAGGGAATGGCCGATAGTGCGAGGCCAATTGTTAGAGGATGTCTCACGCAACGGCGCAAAGGAATAAATTGATCATCCCTCATGCTCTCCTATGCGCCTTTGCGTGAGTGTTTGATTTTGATCTAAGGATGAATGGGATCGTTCGAGAGACAGAAAAGGTTTAATCGGGAAGTTATTTCGGGACGGTTGCCTCAAGCCCACTTTTTCACTTTGGTTTGCCGTCAGGGTTCCGCATCGGGTAAAGCGTTACCGCCAGCGAACATCCGACCTTAGCAATCGCCTCGACCACTGCCAAAGGGATAGAGTGGACATAACTCCATGTGTCTCCGCAGTGGAATCCAATATTGAACTCACGCATGTAGCAAGCCTCCAACTCTGCCTTGGCGTTAGGGGATAAAGCATTGATCGCTTCGACTATCGCAAGGATATCGATCGCGGCATTCCGATCAGAGCTGGCTTCATTATGGTTGGCCTCAACGATCGAATACCAATGCCCCTCATTTCCCTCACTGTAGTGCAGCACACAGCACCAACGCTTAAGTTCTTGATGGAGCGTATCAAACGGCATCCTAGATTTAAGATCGAAATCGGTGTTCGCATACTCCGTATCGATGGATGGCAACATTCTCACGACTCCTCAAATTTCCTTAGGAACTGTCTCCAAGTCCTGTTCATCCTGAAAGCCCTGTCGGGGGGGGGAATTGCGGCCCCTCTTCTACTCCCCCGTTTTACAACGAATTTGAGGGTTTGCCCTATCCATTTTGGGAGATTGATCTAATCTTGTAAGGAACTGCCGCGTCGTGAGACGCTGCCGACCGCTATCTCGTCGGTCGTTTTTTCTTAATTGGATTATAGAATGTCGAAACAACATCGCTCTCAGCGCGCGGCCCCTTCGTTTCTTACCGGGGTTCAACGCATCAACAAACTATTGGCCGCCGCAGGACTCGGCTCCCGACGGCAAGTGGACGAACTTATTCTCGAGGGTCGCGTCGAGATCGACGGGGAGACTGTCACCCAAGTCGGCATCAAAGTGGATGCAGACGAGGCGACGATTCTCGTGGATGGAGAACCCCTCAAACGTCACAAACCGGTCTACTACGCGGTCCACAAACCGGCAGGGTTCCTCTGCACCAACGCAGATCCCGAGGGGCGACCTCGCGTCATTGAACTCGTCCCCGCCGATGCTCGCCTCTTCCCGGTCGGTCGCCTCGATGCCTCTAGCACTGGGCTAATTCTCCTAACCAACGATGGTGAATTGGCGCAGCGTTTAGCGCACCCCAAACACTCCGTTCCCAAGACCTACTTCGTCGTCGTCGCCGGGCAGGTTGAACGCGATGCGATGCGGCGATTGCAGCGGGGAATCTATCTGGCGGAAGGGGTCGCTCGGGTCGATGGCGCCAAAATTCGCAAAGTTCGCAAAGGTTGCACCGAAATCGATATCGTCTTGAGCGAGGGAAAGAACCGAGAGATTCGTCGGGTCCTCGCACGACTTGGACACAAAGTCGTCGTTCTACGCCGCACGGCGATCGGCCCGTTGAAGCTAGCGGATATGCCGGAAGGCTCCTATCGCCAACTCCAAGATCGCGAAGTAGCCGCCTTGTACCAAGCGGTCGACGATATCCGCAAGGAACGGAATCAAGACCGCCGCGAGCGGAAAAAGAGAAGCGAAGAATCCCGTGGAGATCTTCCTAAGGCAACAAACCAACCTCGCAAAGGCCCTCCACCCATCTTTGATGAAGAAGGGGGTGACGAGGGAATCGATATGGAATCTTTCGAAGCCGATTCCATCCTCGACTCTCTCCCTCCAATGTCTCAGAATCCTTATAGGACGGAGGATGATGACGATTTCGAATCGGACGAAGAGTTCGCCGATTCCATTTTGGTTTCCGATATCAATAGCTCCGATGTCTATTCCTCCAAACGAGGTTCGGTGCTGTCGTACGACCAAGACGAGGAATTGGATTCGGATTCGGAAGAAAACGCCCCCCCTGCTGCCCCACCTCGCAACCCGAGGGAAGGGGGTGAAAGACCTCGAAGCCGCAGCAAACGTCCTCCTTACCAAGATCGTAACGAACGTCGCGGCAGTCGAGGCGGACCTTATGAGCGCCGAGAAGGAAGCGACCGTGAAAGAAGGGGACCGCGTGCAGGAGGCCAACGCCCCTACGGCGGGAACTCTGGAGAAGGACGCCCAGAGGGGCGAGGCCGAACTGATGCTCGTGGACCGCGCAGTGAAGGACGTCCGTTCCGAGAACGAAATGACTCTCCCTATCGACGCTCCACGGACGGAGAACGGGCTGAAGGAGGCGGATCGGAAAGAAGGAGACCACAACGAGGAGGACCTAGCAGAGGCCGCCCCGAGGGAAGAGGCCCCGGTCGCGGGCGCCCGGAAGCTAGCCGACGTCCAGATCGCGCTCGCTACTCCGAAGGACCTAGTGCCGACCGCGCTCCTGGCGAACAAGGTGAATACCGACCAGCACGCCGCCCCAGTCGAGGGCCCGGGCGAGGCCCCAGTCGAGGACCCACTGGCGGATCCTCTGGTGGTTCTTCCGGTGGACGCCGGAGCAAATCAGGGGGACGACCTGGTTTCGGCCAAAGCAGCAATGCCCCGCGTGGACGCGGAAAGCCCACCAATCGCAAACGAGGCCCCGGACCGAGGTAGGCAGAAGGTTTTTGGACTTTGGGAAGACGGCGATCCATTGGATCACCTCTCCGCTACTATGCGCTGCCACTCCGCGGCGAGTTCTCGTAGGGTGTGTGAAGTGGCCGCTGCTTCCATTTTAAGATCGAGATAACGAGTCTGTCCTCCCTTCTATTGCAATCACATTCGAGCCCAATGCGGTCACGGAACACACCGGAAGTGTAGTTGGCACTTGCGAATTCCAACTTGATTTGCATTCCTAGCACTTCTACCCCTCACCCCCGGCCCCTCTCCCCGAAGCGGGGCGAGGGGAGCAGAACTCTAAAGCGCAGCGCGTGCTAGGACGCCAAAGCGGTGTCCGACGGGGACGAGCCCCGGTCGGACAGAAGCGAATCGGAGAACGAAACTTGCGCAAATCTAAATTCTCTCAACACTAACTTTTTGACAGCCCACCTCAAGCCATGATTCGTAAGATTCGTTTGATTCGTGGTTCTTTCCCAGTTCTTTTGGAGTCCCTGCATTCAGCAGCTTCTAAACTCCAATTCCCTTCGCTTCTTTTTTGGCGTAGAAATTCCCCTGCGTGACCAGACGTGTCACTTCAGGATGCGATAACTTCTGTTTCACCAGTTCGTACGCAAGCGAAATTCGCAGGGAGTTTGGAAGAGCATGGCAACGAAGACGAAGGTTCCACTCAAAGAACGACGCCCTCTGTTCGATCAGTTCAACACGATTCGGACCGAATTTCTTGGATGGGAAAAGCCTATTCTCCATTCGGCCTGTGATTTCCTCGAATCGAAGTACCGACGAGCTCAAAACTGGGATATGAGCCGATGCATCGTCGTTCTTCCAGGGGCGCTGGCAGGGCGGCGGCTGGCGACCCTTTTGGCACAACGAGCCCAACGTGACTCCTTGGTCATCCGTCCACCCGATATCATCACGGTCGGTAAGCTTCCCGAGATGCTCTACTCGGCGCGTCTCCCCTTCGCCAGCGACCTGGAGCAAACTCTTGCTTGGACCAAAGTGCTCCGAAACGCCGACGCGGAGTTCTTGCGTCCTCTTTTGGTGGAACTCCCCGATCGAAACGAAGTTCGCCCTTGGATCGATCTGGCCAAACTCCTTTCCTCACTCCATCGCGAGCTCTCCTCCGACTTGGTCGATTTCTCTGATGTCAAAGGGGAAATCCATGACCCTCGAGAAATAGCGCGATGGGAAATTCTTGCAGATCTGCAACTGCGCTACCTAGCAGAGCTTCACGAAGCAGGACTGTGGGATCTTCAAACGGCGCGCCGCTATGCGATCGATCAAAAGGAAGTAAAGTCGGAACGCGAAATCATTCTGATCGGCGCCGTCGACTTGAACCAAGCCCAACGGCGATTCCTCGATCAAGTCGCGGAGGATGTTCAAGTCCTCGTCGGTGCGCCGAAGTCTTTCGAAGGGGGCTTCCATGCCGACGGGACTCTCTCCCCTGAGTTCTGGCAGGATCTGGGAATCGATATTCCCTCAAGCCAAATTCACGTGCGAGCGACTGCGACGGAAGCCGCTCGAGAAATGGCCAATCAATTCGCTTTGCTCGGAGACTCCTATTCGGTTGCCGACATCACGATCGGTATTCCGGATCCGTCGATCGTTCCTGTCTTTCAAGAAACACTCTCTGACTATGGAGTGACTCTTCGCTATGGGCCAGGGGAACCACTCGCGAAGTCCTCACCGATGAAACTTCTTGAAACGGTGATCGAGTATGTTTCCACGGGAAGCATCGAGGCTTTTAACCAACTCGTGCGTATCCCTTCCTTGGAACAATGGTTGGCTGAGCAGCCCAAGATTCTCGATCTGCTAACGAAGAATTCAAAGTTCCCGTCGCTCCTTACCTCGCTCGATCGCTATCAAGAATCGACCTTGATCCGAACGACGCTCCAAATGGAGTGGCCGGAGATGCCGGGGCGCGAGCTGTTCATCGCAACGGTGGAGGTTCTCGAACAATGGCTGCAACCCCTCCGAGAGTCGAGCCAACCTCTTGAGCAATGGGCTGAACCGATTCGGCAAGTCCTTCGAACCGCCTACATGCCTCTCCATGTCGATCCGGATACCCATCTTGGCAACTCGTATCTTCGGGCAACCCATCAAATCAACGCCATGCTCGATTGCTTGCAGTCGCTACCGAGCAACTTGGATGCAACCGTGACATTGCTCGAGGCTTACACGTGGTTGCTCG
Organism: uncultured Pirellula sp.; assembly: GCA_964394065.1. Classification (GTDB taxonomy): domain Bacteria; phylum Planctomycetota; class Planctomycetia; order Pirellulales; family Pirellulaceae; genus JBKCUI01. Next base: position 4,903 of record CAYMXM010000024.1, read on the forward strand.
GCCAGTTGGAATCGGGGCAGATACCACCGTTGCACGCACCGAACGAAATCGAAATGCTCGGATGGCTCGATCTTGCACTCGATGATGCCCCCGTCCTTATCTTGACCGGACTTCAAGACGGAATCGTTCCGGAGTCGGTCAACGGCGACGCGTTTCTTCCCAACCAACTTCGGTCGATCCTCGGTTTGATGGACAATTCCCGCCGCTACGCTCGGGATTGTTATGCGATGCTCACGATGCTCCACACACGCGAGCGGCTCGAAATCCTCCTCAACCATCTCGGCTTGGAGGGAGATCCGCAAACCCCCAGCCGAATCCTGATGTCGGTTCCGCCGGACGAACTCGCTCCTCGTGTTCGGTGGCTGCTGGAACCACAACCGACAGAATCCATTTTGGAACTCGCTCCAACCTGGAGACCTCGCCAAGGTCAAACGAATATTCCCATTCCTGTTCCCGTGGTCGAATCCCCCATACAAGACATGGCGGTAACCGACTTTAAGAAATACGATCAGTGCCCTTACCGCTTTTATCTCGGGAAAATCCAAAAGGCACGGGCTTTCGAACACGAACGACTAGAGCTAGACGGAGGAGGCTTTGGAGATCTTGTTCATAAAACATTGGAATGCCTCTTCAACAATCCAATCGCATCGAGTTCCGATCCTGCAGCAGTTGAGGCTTTCTTGGTTGAGGCACTTCGGGAGTTGGCAAAGAAGCAGTTCGGCGTGCAGCGCTCACCTGCCCTTGTGATCCAACTGGAACAAGCAGAACGACGACTCAAGGAGTTCTCGATTCATCAAGCCAATTGGGCAGCACAAGGCTGGGTAACGAAATGGATCGAACATACGGTCACCAAGGAAGACAAGGTTTATATCCCTTGCAGCAATGGTCGCCAAATGCTCATCCATGGCCGAATCGACCGGATCGACTACAACGAAAAACTCGATCGCTATGCGGTCCTCGACTACAAAACCGGAGATACGACCGACAAACCTCGCGCGAACCATCTCAAGGGAGAAACGTGGATCGATTGGCAGCTTCCCCTTTACGGACAGCTGATCCAAACGATCAAGATCGCTGAGGATCGCAAGCTTACTGACTTATCGAAGGTTCTTTTTGGCTACATTCTACTCCCGAAGAATCCAGCCGAGACGCAGTTCATATTGGCCGATTTCACTCTGGAAGAACTCAAAGCGGCAATCGAGTCAGCAGGGAAGATTGCGTCGAAGGTTCTCGATAGCGAATTTTGGCCACCGCGATACAAGCAGATCCACCAACTCGATCCTTACAACGGAATTACCCAGCGGTCAGTCGCTCGCCGCTGGGATCGAGCGATGGAAGAACAAGAGGATGCACCCGTGGAGGTTACGCCACTCGAGGTCGCGGATGCTCCTGACATCGTCGCTGCATCCCTTGATGAAACGAAACAACCGGCTGTTATCGATCACGGGCAAGGCTGTGGCCCGGGCGTCTCGCCCGGAGTTGCAAAGGTTGCTTCGGGCGTCTCCCCGGTGATCGACCTTGGCCCGGGCCGCTCAATCGTGATTCACCGTGGCACGGGCGTCTCGTCCATGCTCCCGAGCCCGACGAAGATCCGGATCGAGCCTCATAAAGCGAAGGGAACCCCGCCACCGGATTGGTACTCGGCCAAAATGATCCTTGCTTCTGCAGGAACGGGAAAGACATTCAACCTCGCATCGCGCGCGCTGCGTCTCCTATTCACCGACCAATCCCTCGATTCGATCCTTGCTACGACCTTTACACGCAAAGCAGCCGGGGAGATTCTGCACCGTGTATTGATGTGGTTAGCCAAAGGAGTCGACGATCCCAAGAGTTTGGCTCAGCTACAGCAAGTCCTCGAACCGTTGGAAATCGATGCGGAGACGGTGAAGTACCAACTGAGTCGACTTTGCTCGCAATTGCACCGATTTCGTGTGAGCACTCTCGATAGTTTCTACTCCCAGTTGGCTCGTTCCTTCGCTCTTGAATTGAAGCTTCCCCCCGGTTGGAGCCTTGCGGATCCTTTCCGAACCGAGCAACTGAAACACGAAGCGATCAGTCGAATGTTTGAGAACATTCCCCACGATCAACTTCGCTCTCTCGTTTCGCAGCTATCCAAGGGAGAGGCCACGCGAAGCATCCGGCGCGAGATCGAAACGGTTGTTTCGACAGGGTATGATTTGTACCGAAGAACGAGTCGAGAAGCTTGGGAAGGGCTCCAAGTCCCCAAATCACCCCCTAAAGAACTCGTTGAAGAATCTCTTCTCGCGTTCCGAAATTCTGAAGTGAAAGATAAACGCTATCCCACATCGCGCGATCGAGCCGCTTCTTTCTTCGAAACTCAGGAATGGGGGGATTTCCTAGGGCATACGTTGGTTCAGAAGCTCGAAGCCGATGTCCCGAAGTTCTACCATGCAGAACTAGGCTCTGAGATCATCGATTCCCTTCGCGTTCTGGCTAAGAAAGCACTCTCCGAAGAGCTGGCGAGTCGCCGCGCCAAGAACAAAGCAGCCTATGACTTGCTCGAGGGATACCACCAGCAGATGCAGATCGTCAAGTCACGTCACCGCGTGGTCACGTTCGACGATATTTCAGAGCGACTCTCCAATTGGATGCTCTCGGTCATCGATTCGGCAGGAGAAGGGACCCATGAGGCTGCGCAAAACCTTGAGAATCGTACCGACCATGGCAAGCCCTCCATGGAGAGCATTTCGTACCGGCTCGATTGCCCAATCGATCATTTGCTGCTGGATGAGTTTCAGGACACCTCTCCCGTGCAATGGGAGATCGTAAAGCCCTTTGCCGAGGCGATCGTTCAAAACAGCGCAGGGAAGACTTCCTTCTTCTGTGTCGGAGATACGAAGCAAGCGATCTATGGTTGGCGTGGGGGTGTTTCTGAGATCTTCGAATCGGTCGGGGTTCAGATTCGGAACGTTCAGAAGGAGCAACTTATCAAGAGTTACCGTAGCTCCCAGGTGATCATCGACTTCGTCAACTCCGTCTTTACGCAGTTGGATAAGCACGAAGGGTATAGCTCTAGCACCTCAGGTGGCGAGCTTGGTGAAACCGAGGCGATACTTCAATGGGTGAGCAAGAATTTCCAACCTCATGAAACGTCGCACGAGACTCTGCCTGGCTACGTCGAGATCCGAAATGCCAACATCGACAAAGAGAAGGAGAAGGGACAGGAAGAGGAGGAAACTGACGAACTATTAGAAGAGATCGTCGATCGAATCGCGCAACTTCACCGAGAGGCACCTCATATTGAGATTGGCGTGTTGTCGAGAACGAACCAAGACATCGGCTTCATCATCAACATGCTGCGAGAACGGGGAATCGAAGCGAGCCAAGAGGGTGGAAATCCGTTGACCGATTCCTCGGCGGTTCTTCTCATCCAGAGCGCGATGCGCGTCGCCAACCACCCGGCGGACTCCCTTGCCTTTTTCCATGTTTGCAACTCCCCGCTCGCCAAACATTTTTCAGCGGAGGGACTCGCATCCGCAGAGCAAATGTCATCCGAGCTTCGCACGATCATCGATGCGTTTGGTTTTGGAGATACCGTAAGTCAACTAGCCCATACTCTCGCGCCGGAATGCAATGCTCGAGATCAAGACCGATTGCGGCAACTGATCCAGCTTGGGTACCGCTTTGACGGGATGAGCATCGGGAGCATTTTTGACTTCATCGAGTTCATAGATCAAAGCCGAGTGGCTTTACCGGGAGCGAACAAGATTCGAGTGATGACGATCCACCAATCGAAGGGGTTGGAATTTGATGCCGTCTTCCTCCCCTCGTTGAGCCAAGGAATGTTGTCTCGTGCTCCGAACTTTGTTCCCATGTTTGGAGATCGCACCAAGCCCCCGATCGGTGTATCTCGTTACATCAGCCAACCCCTTCACAAGTATCTCAGCAAGGACTGGGAGCTCGCGTTCCGGGAATACAACAATCAACAACTCGCCGAAGCGCTTTGTTTGTTCTATGTCGCTTTGACGCGGGCGAAGCAGGCCCTCTATCTTTACACCATCCCAGCCAAGTCGAGCACGCGGCAATGGGGTTCGGTGCTGCAGTCGATCTTTGGAACGAAGGATCAGCGGAACTCTCCAGGGATTTTGATTCATAGCTGGGGAGATTCCGAGTGGTATAAAGACGGAAGTGGCTCGGGCGTCTCGCCCGAGGCTGAGCAAACCACTTTGGGCGAGACGCCCGAGCCACAAACAGAGCGTGCGTTGAAAATACAGCTGCGTGGGAGTGGAGAGAGGGGGAGAGGTTTACCCGCTTTGCGGCCGAGTCAAAAGGAATCGGCGAAGCAGGTTGCGCTTGGATGGCAATGGGAATCGATCGATAGTAGCGGCGCGGTGATTGGGAAGTTGATACACCGTTGGTTCGAGGAGGTGACGGGTTGGATCGAGGACTTCAAGCCGAGCAAGAAACATCTCAAAGAGATTGCAGCTTCATCGTTGACCCAAGAGGAGATGAACCAGATCCAAGTTTCTGCGTGGATCGATCGTTTCATCGCGTACAGTCAACTTCCTGGGGTTCGAAACGTCTTGAGTCAATCGCGTTATGACGCATGGCACGTTCCTCGTGTCCTTCGATTGGAGGTTTCCAATGAGCGAAAGCTCCTGCAGATTCTCGACGATTCCCTTTTACGAGGCGTGATCGACCGATGTGTAGTCGCTTATGACGGAGACCGGGTCGTGCGAGCTGAGATCATCGACTTCAAAACCGACCAACGTCCTAAGAAGCTCGACCTACAACAATGGGTCGAATCGCGTCGCGAGTATCACTACCCTCAGCTTGCGATCTACCGTCGAGCGCTGGCAGAACAGTATCAGCTGGATCCCAAGGCGATTCAGTTGACGTTGGTTCTTTTGTCTGAAGACCAAATTGTGAATGTTTTAAACCACGGATTGCACGGAGGACACGGGTGAGGAAGTTTGAAGTGAGAAATTAGAAGTTTGAAAGGCGTGGAGTAGGTCTGAGAGGGCCGCCGCTTTGGCGGCGGCGCATAGTAGTGGAAGGGCGCAAGCGTGGGCTGTCAAAAGTTTGGTGTTGACACGGAATGTTGAGTGACTGGATTTATTCCTTGCTAACCGCAGGGGACGCGGAGGTTCGCAGAGGATAACTCGGGGATAAGGTTTGCTTCCCTCTAGTATCCCGAAGGGATTGCAGCCATTAGCCGGCGGTAAGCGCAGCGCCACCGCCGGTTGATCGTGATGAGGACCCAACGATCCCGGAGGGATCGCAGAAGCGTTCGAGTTACCAGCAGCGCGCGAGAAACTCGGCTATTGTTCCTAACACTTCTACCCCTCACCCCCGGCCCCTCTCCCCGAGGCGGGGCGAGGGGAGCGGAGATATAAAGGGCGGTGCGTTCCGAGACTAAAACGCGGAAATTATTTCGGGACAGTTCCTAAAGAGCTGTCTCTTCCAAGTTTCTATGAAACTCACGCCAAGGCGCAAAAGAAGGACGAGGGATTCTTTTGCGCCTTGGCCCCTTTGCGTATCAACATTGAATCTAAATGCTCGAGTGATATTACTCCTAGCCCCGCTTAAAATCGGGAAGTTATTGGGGGACTGCTCCGAAGTTGCGTTATGCGTCCTTTTTACGCTTCCGGCGTGTTCCGCGGTATGTGTATTAGCTTGGTCGCAAAGACACCGTGCGAGAGACGATCTCGGGGCGCACGATTTCCTGAGGGTGAGTGGCTTGGGTCGCTCCGACTTCCCAGGGGCTTTTACCGACCCATTCGGTTTTGCGACCTTCGAGTGTAAGGGCACCTTGCGCAAGATCGATGGTGACAATTCCCCACAACGGATCGCGATAGGGGCAAGTCGACTTCAAAAGTCGGTGGCGACTATGAGTTTCTTCGTCATAGCTGAAGTGATTGTACTTCTCCCCCATCCAAAGATAGGCCGCGCTATTGATTTGAATATGGTTCTGTCCATCCTTGACGACATGATAGTCCTTGTGGAGATGCCCTGAGAAGACGGCAAGAATTTGCGGACGATGGTTGTCGTCTCCGTTGAGAATCTTTCGGATTTCCTCTTGGTTCTCGACCCCCGAGGGGCGGTCCAGGGGTTGATGAATCAGGACCACCACCGGTTCGCGAGTCTGCTGAAGTTCCTTCTTCAGCCAATCGGCCTGCTCGTTCCCGATGAACCTCTTATACCCAGTGCTTGTTCCGCCTGGCTCGTTTCCGTCGAGAACGATGAAGCGGATACCTTTGGCTACGAAAGCATAGTACCTGGACGGCATCCCATAGAACGCGACTGTCTGTTCCGGATTTGCTCCGCCGTCCATATCGTGGTTTCCGAGAACATGATGGCGGGGGCCAGCAAACTGGTTCCAGGTTTCAAGGATAATTTCATTCTTCTTCAAAGGCTGACAGAAATCCCCCAACTGAGCGATGAAGTCGACCTTGGCGGTTGCCATGGTCTCGATGAAGGCTTGCAAGCGGGGAACAGCATCCGGGATGATGTCTTGGTGTAGATCTGAAATCAGACCGAACCGAATCGGCTCGCCAGTCGTTCCGCCAAACGCAGGTAGGGACGAAGCAATTGGGAAGGCCGCCATTGTGGACACAAAATGACGCCGGGAGAGAGAACGAATCACAGCATGGGCTCCTGTAGCTATCGCAAGTAGGCTGAACCAGAACGAATGACCTACATTCTAAGCTACTTCGTCGGGTACAATGACTATACCCACCATTCGGAGAAAATAGATCAATGAATAGAAATCGAAAACTTCGCGCGTTGCTGACTTGTCTAGCCACTCTCTGCGTTGGAGCTCTACCATGCGGTGTCGTCCAATCCGATGAATGGCCGCAGTGGATGGGGCCAACGGGGGATGGCATCTACTACGAGAAAGGGCTCGTCGATTCTATTCCTGCCAACGGAATTGGTCGCCGTTGATTTGTCAGCGGAGCAGGATTGAAGATAACGATTTATTTTGACAAGATTTTCAGGATGAGCAGGAGTTCAGGCGAAAGCATGAGTGACTTAATTTCATTTTACGAAATATCGACGAACTGAAGGGAGTACTTCGCAAGCAGCTGGCGAACCTCAAATAGGGAAGCGAGGCCCCCCAGAGTGACCTGGCCCACGGTTGATAAAAGAGCTTTTAGGTCCCTGAATCGCAAAGCGTTTTTTTGGGGGTCTGCCATCGCTACGCGATTAAGGACCAGAGTCAATCCGCAAACCAACCAAGTGATACTCACTTGGTGATCTGCCACAAAAGGGGAGAGTGTCCCCTTGTTGGTGATTGCCAAAATCCCGGATGGACCAGCACTTCAGCGGTCACCTATTTACTCTGATCGTCTTAAGCAGTCCCAAACAAAATCGTTAACTTGTTTGCGATATTCGACTTTTCCAATCAAGCAGCAATCCTCGTGGTCTGCTCCTTCAACCAAATGGATTGAAGATCGTTTTCCAGCCTTTTCGAAAAGTGTTTGGCTCATTTGAGATTGTGATCGGATAGAAGGCACTGGCTATATCCATGTTACGAAGTAGGGGACCTACAAAAGGCAGGGCTCCCCCCAGAGACATTGTCCACACGGCCTGTTAGTGCTGTCCAGTTTCGTGAACGCTTACGTTCGTATCACTTTCCCAGTAGTTCCTGGATCTTACTTGGGAGCCGGCTGGTCAATTAATTCTAGGCGTGCCTTCGTTGCAGATTCGATTCGCTGCTCGACGCGAGTGAACGAATTGTATTTCTCGGTGTTTTTAACGTAGTTATCGACAACCGCTGAGGTTTTCGCTGACTCTGCAAGAAGAAGCTTCGCTCGTTCGAATCGTTTTCTCGCTTTCTCTGGCGATTGGTCGGCCAGCATTGTGATTGCCGTCGAATAGGAAGTCCATAGGTCCGAAGCCGTCTCAAGCGAAGGATGTCTCTGAAGATTGGATTCCACCAACGAAGTTAGTTCGTTCAGAATCTCCTCTTTTTTACCCCAGTCTGCAGCGTTGAATCGCCTCTTTGTAAGCGAAACTAAGGATCGGTGATACTCCACATCGTCCGGAATCTGTTTGCTCAGCAAGACCATTCGTGAATACTGGGTATCCAGGAGCTTTTGTAGTTCCTCTTGTTTGTTGAGGCGAAGGTAAAAAAGGCTCATACCTTGGCTGAGTTCTGCTGCAGCCTGAAGCAAGAGAGGGGAGGTTTCCTTAGTTAGTTTCTCTTCGATTGTTTGAAGCTGCTCCTCCAGGAACTGCACAGCTTCATCAAGACTCCCCTTTTTTTCGATCACTGAAGTGGAGAAGAAAGCGAAAGTTTGTAATCGCCCCACTGCGGCTTTCTCCTGCGATTCTTCCAAAGCCTGTCGAAAGTATTCTTTGGCGACCGCGACTGGATCCAGACCGTCTACAGAGGTCGCTTTTGAGAGGAGACCTAAAAACTGTAGCTTGAGACTACGAATGCTCTGATCAGAAAAACCTTCCAACGCTTCTAGTTCTTGGATCCTCTTATAGGCTTCCGAAAACTTACCGCTGCGAATCAGCCGATTCGTCTTCTGAAACTCGGAACTATGATTGGATGGGTGCGGCGGTACGGGTGACGCACCCTGGAATGCGTAGGCGCTACTTTCTAAAACCGAGGAAAACGCTCCGCATAGAAGCAGGGTTGCGAGCGCGTTTACAAATGTCGGTAGGTTCGTTTTCATCGACTAGTTTCCGTAAGGGGTTTTCATTAGTTGTTCCCACTCATCGACTGGCAACTCCCGAACCTCGCCTTCGCCAACGATTTCCATACCTGTCCAAAGAGGGATCGTTTTCTCAAGTCCCGTAACAGTCGACTCTGTAACTGCCGACCATGGAGGATACTTGCGATTGATAGACCATTTCGTCACTCCTTCGTTGAGCACGAGAGCGTTGACGTAAGAATCGGTTCCAAATTGAACTTTCATCACACTCTGGGGATGTTCCAGAGGGGGAGCCAGATCTATTCCGGTGTTCGCATCGCGTAAGTGAACGAGCCCTTTGGCGTTCTGCATCGGCCGTTACCTTTTCCAACGTCAGGCGAATTGCCTCGGCTCGGTCCCGTTCGGCCTGCGTGAGTTCCTTTTGACGCTGTAGCAATTCCTTATGATTCTCTATCTCGTTCCTCGCAACCTTCAAACGGCTCCACAAGGTGTAGGTGATACCCAAGAAAAGAATACCAATGGTTGCCGCGAGTCCGAAAATGGGCGCGGGGAGCAGATTCCTACTCAACCCACGGGGGGGGTGAGTTCAACACGCACTTCGAATTCGACCGGTTCACGGGATGGGAAACCTGGAAGGGAATATCGATTACCCAACGACTCGCGTTCAGTAATTTCTGGAGTTCAAAGTCTTGCATCTGTCCACGACTTGGCGTGTTACTGCGCAGATAATCTACCAAATAAAATTGGAACAGAACTGGCCAGATGATTGCCACGCCCAATACGACGAGGATTAAAGATGTAGTACGTTTCATTTGGCGTATAGTCTCGGGTGCGTTGGTTCAGCCCTACGATTCGCAGAGGGCTTCGACGCCCCATTGGTCGGACCAGCGGATGTGGCGGGGGGCTTTTCCGAAGGGGTTTCTGCAGAGATAGCCTACGTGGCCCCCGCGGCGGGTGACTCGGACTTCGGTCGTCGGGGACCAGTCTACTCCCTTGAATAAATCGAACGGAACAATCGGGTCGTGCTCGTCGATCAAGACCGTTGTCGGTGTTCGGATCTTATGCAACTCTCCAAGGGTGGAACCGGTTGCGTAGTATGCATCCGCATTCGCAAAACCAGCCAAAGGTGCCGTCACCGTTTCGTCGAATCGACGTATCGTTCGAAAATCCGCACCCGGCATCCGCTCGGCCCACGCTGGCCACTTGGAGGCTCGGAGCAATGACTGACGTCGTAGCGACCGGAGGAAATATCTCGCGTAGATGCGATGAATCCCTCGTTCCATATGAAGGCAACACCTTGCAAGATCGATCGGGGGAGCGACGGCGACTCCTCGCACAATTTGCAACGATGGAACTCTCCCTCGGGTTTCCAATTCGTCGGCGTGATCAATGAGCATGCGCAACAATAAGTTGCCCCCGAGGGACACACCCGCGCCGCGCCATTGATAGATTCCTAGCCGGTCCGATAAAGCCTGCAACGCATGCCACAAGATCTCCGAACAAGCTCCATGGGGTGGGAGTTGGGAATGGTGATAGGAATCGCCTGCACCTGGCAAGTCAAAACGAAAGACTCGAAATCCTCGCTCCAACAAAAGACTTGCCAAATAAGTCATGTACGACCCTCGATGCGAGGAACCGAGACCATGGAACAAGAAGACGGCATCCTGCGGAGGACTGAAAAGGTTGCCGGCGATCGGTCCGTTCTCGTAAACCAGTAGCTCTCCTACGCCACCGGCAGGCTCCATGGAGAGGCGATGGATCGTGGGAGCGGGAAGCTTCGCCTTCGGTTTGTGAAAACCGGTTAAGATCGTTTGGATATGCCCACTGCGCAAATACCAAGGTGGGTGAAAGTCGTGTTCAACATTGTCCAATGCAATCATGTCATTCCTTTGCGAATGCAAATGTCAATTTCCTTTTGTCACGTGCCCGGGCGTGGCCTGACGCATCGGAGGTAAGGCTTGGCAGTTTGGGTGAAAATCTGTCTAGTTTGGGTGGCACGCTCAGAGCGAAGCGATGGGCGTGATGTTTTGAGGCAATTCCCAATGTTCCGAGAAGTCCTCCACGCCCATCGCTTCGCTCTGAGCGTGCCACCCTTGCACTGGTCCTTTACCACCGATGCGTCAGGCCACCTCTAGGGGGGGGTGACTTTCACCTGCAGTGCGGTATTGGCTAATCGTGACAATCCTTTCAGTACCAAATGTTCCCGGTAGAGGATTGGCTCGGGAAGGTTCCTGGCCAACAGGGCACCATCCCCTCCGGTAACGACCACGATCGCGTCTTGCCAATCGGGTTCGCTTCGGTACCTCTCCACAAGAAACCTTGCACCCCCGACGAGCGAGCCGTGCACACCTGCTGCGATGGCGTCGAGGGTATTCTTGCCGGGGAGTCGCGGTGACTCGCTGACGGAGTGATTCCCAAGCCAAGGTAGACTGGCAGTTCCTGCTGCCAGCAATTGTAGCGAAAGTCCTAGCCCCGGGAGAATGGCGCCTCCGCAAAAGACTCCAGATCGCGAAACAATATCGACCGTGAGGGCTGTCCCGGCTTGCGCAACGATCACGGGATGTCTTCTTTCGTGGTTTTCCACGTGGCTCGGGCGTCTCGCCCGAGATTGCTTTTCGACCTCGGGCGAGACGCCCGTGCCACAACTAGATCCCTCACCGTTCGCGAGCTGCCACCCCTCCCAGGATGCGAGCAAACGGTCGATCCCTACTCGTTCTGGGTAATCGACTTCCAAGGGAAAAGGGAGCATCTTGTAGGTGACAACCTCGATCGATGCAAGTTGGTCGTATTGCTGAACCGCCGTTTCTAAATGCTTCAGTGCTCGGTGCTGAACGGTGGAAACGAGCCATCGCTCTCCACCTTGGGGAGCGATCTTCTCGACGAGCCAACCAAAGGCTTCGGAGTCCTCCGAGTCACACCATCGTTGGTTGGAGGAGGCGATCTGCTGGGGAGATTCCTTCCCTGCAACATTTAGATTCGCTGGCCAAGAAAGGCGATGGACTTGGTCGAGATCCAGCACGCCGGCTGAATCGACTTTCAAGGCCCGAACGCCACTGTTTCCAATATCGACCAGGATCATTGCGTCAAGGTTTTCTGTTGCGCCAACGCATCGGCGATGCGATGGACCAACACGTTGAGCCCCTCCCCGGTGACTGCGCTGACGAGCAAAACATCTTCTCGTCCGCTCGCTTCGCGGATCTTCTCCAGGACCTCGGTAGCGTTGGGGAGTTCGGACTTCGTAACGACGACGATCTCAGGGCGATTGGCGAGTTCGTCGCTGTACTGCGCTAGTTCGTTTCGAATGGTGAGGTAGTTCTCGACCGGATCGGTTTCATCCATCGGCATCGGTTCGACAAGATGGACGAGAATCCCGGCTCGGGAGATGTGGCGCAGAAAATCGTGCCCAAGTCCATGCCCTTGGGCAGCTCCCTCGATAAGTCCTGGGATATCGGCGAGGACGAAGGAGCGTTCCATATCGACCGAAACCATCCCGAGGTTCGGGAACTTCGTCGTGAAGGGGTAGTTGGCAATCTCCGGTCTCGCCCTGGAGAGCCGACTCAACATTGTGCTCTTCCCAGCGTTGGGTTTTCCGATAAGCCCGACGTCTGCGATCGACTTCAACTCCAGGATGATCCGTCGGCTTTCACCTTGTCCGCCGTCGGTCGTTTCGCGAGGGGCTTGGTTGGTGGAGGATTTGAAATGGTGGTTACCGAATCCGCCTCGGCCACCTCGAGCGGCCACGATTTCATCCCCGTCGTTGACGAGATCTCGGATGACGATTCCTGATTCGGTATCGATGATCACGGTGCCGGGTGGGACCTTCAGCGTGAGATCCTTTCCGTTGCGACCGTGGCAATTCGAACCTAAACCAGGGGAACCGAGTTCCGCCCGCCAGTGCTTTTGGTGAGCAAACTCGACGAGGGAGTTGACGCCAGATTGAGCGCGGATGATCACGCTTCCACCGTCGCCCCCGTCTCCTCCAGAGGGGCCACCTCGGGGATAGTGTTTTTCACGTCGGAAGGCCATGCATCCGTGCCCGCCTCTTCCGGCGATCACTTCGATCTCAACTCGATCTACAAACATCAAACAGGACCTTAGCAACGATCAATGAGTACGAGCCCGACGCGCAAGCGTGGGGTTTTGCCGGGGGTAGCTTGGCCAACGCACTAGCGAGGCCCGAAAATCACAACCCGTGGCGTAAGCGAGGGACAGCACTGGCAATCACGCATCCAATCAAAGCCTCACAGCACGCCGTTGTCCCTCAGGGACGTGTTCACCGGGCCCCTGAAACAATACAAGGGCAATGTTGACTCGCGACGCTGTCCCTCGCTAACGCTTCGGGTTGTGATGGGGACGCTTCGCGTCCGCCCTTACACCGATGCGTCAGACCATCCTCAGCCTCTCCCCGAAGCGGAGCCAGGGGAGCGGAGATTAAACACGCCGAGACAAGGTAGAGTATTGGGTGCTACGAAGCGACCGCAGGTTGGACGTTGATGCGGCGCCCTTCTTGGTCGAAATAGACGTTTCCTTCGACGAGGGAGAAGATCGTGTAGTCGTTCCCCATGCCAACATTGCGACCTGGGTGCCACTTCGTCCCTACCTGACGGATAAGGATATTCCCTGGAAATACCTTCTCTCCACCGAACTTCTTAACGCCCCGGCGCTGTGCATTCGAATCGCGACCGTTACGGGTGGAGCCTTGACCTTTTTTGTGTGCCATCGATCTACCTAGATATTTTTTGTTTTAACAAGGGGTTGTTGGGGCGGGGATTTTAGCGGTAGATCCACTCATAATCAAGCCGTTCTCGGATATTGAACTGCTTGAAATGGTGTTCCAAGCGAGCTCGATCTTCGAAGGCAGGAACCCCTAACCGGATACGATCCTTGTGTTCGTCAATCGCGTCCCCTGCTCGCCAATGATAAATGCGCAAAGTCTTGCGATCGAACAGCGTTTTGCCGCCGGAATCCTGACGTACCTTGTAAGCATTGCTGAGGCCGCGGACATCCACGGCAAAGAAGTCGACCCGAGGGTCGATGTCGGTCCAAATCGCAACTCCCCAGGTGACATCCTCGCGGGAGTCGGTCTGTGTGAAGCTTCGTTGGGCCATTTCGATGGGGTCCAAGAGTGGCTTTCCAACTCGCTCTTTCGCCTCGATCGCCTTCCGGGCGGTTGGGAGAATTTGAGAATCCATCTCGAAATTCCGTTCCTTGCTGACGATCGTAAATCGAGGCAGAAACCGGACTGCGTCCACCTTCACTTCGGTCGGCACCCCAGGGATGGCGCTCTCGCTGTCGGCGACCGCTTGAAGATCTTCACCTGGGTAGCGGACCGAATAGACCATGTACCAAGCGACCTTCTGATCGACCCCACCACTGGAATTGGGGATCTCGACTTGAATGAGTCGAACAGGCTTAAAGGCGAGCTCCAAGTACCAGACGTCATGTCGGAAGGTGATGTTGCGCGAGAGCTCCAGGAGGGTTTCCGCCGGTGAAGCGTGAAAAGGTTTTCCTTCGGGGAAATCCGGTGGGAGCCAAGCGAGCTCCGGGTGCTTCTCCACGAAATCCAAATCGAACGTCCCGGCAACGGTGTCGCCAGCATTCTTGTCAGGCGGAACAACCGTCATAACCCCATCAGCCAGTTTGCGCGGGGGGAGCCCCAACGCTCCGCTACCGGAGCCGTCCTGCGCGGCGGCCGTCCCAGAGACTCCCAGGGCCATGGTCATGGCTAGCAAAAGTACGCAACGAAAAACCATCGATTTCACGCTTGAACGAATCCTAAACGGAACTGAAATGGACTGCACCTGCCCCAAAAACCGGCACATCGCCAACGGAAAGCTACCAGGGAGTATAATCCCGGCTAAGGCGCAGCGGAAAAGAAAACTCAATCGGTAACCTTTTTTTGATCGGCAGCTGGGGCAAACACGATGAATTCCCTCTTTGACACAACCGAAGTCACCTTCACCGATTTCTCGGGGAAGGAGCGACGGGTTCCTTTTCGGATTGCGGGAAGTGGCCCGCCGATCCTTTTTCTGCACGGATTTCCCCTAGATAGCCGGATGTGGGAGCCTCTCATGGCCCGGCTTCAAAACAAATTCCGTTGCATCGCCCCCGATTTACGAGGGTTCGGAGAGGCCTCGGAGGAGAACCGATCGTACCAGCTGGATGATGTCGCCCAAGACCTCTACCATCTGATCCAAGCGAAGGGAATCCAGCAGAAGGTGACCTTGTGCGCCCTTTCCATGGGGGGATATGTGGCGATGCGGTTCGTGCATCAATACCCTGAACTCGTCTCCCGCGTCATCCTGTCGAACAGCCGCGGGAACGGGGACGATGCGGCCGGTCGCAAGACCCGCCTGGATACTGCTGTACGCGCCATCGCCGGGGATCCCTACGACGCGGTTTCTCCGATGTATGAGAAGCTCCTCTCGGAGCGAACTCGCAAAGGGGAACCTGAGATTTGCAATTTAGTTCAGGATATGCTGCGCAGGGCGAGAGCTTCGAGCATCTCTTGGGCGCAACTCGCGATGGCTGCTCGCCCTGATTCGTTGGTGGAGATGAAAGAATGGTCGGTTCCGACATTGTGCGTTGTTGGGGAGCAAGATCCGATCACCCCACCCGAAGCGGCCCGCGCGATGTTCGAAGCGGTCCCGCAGGGAGCCCTTCGCATCGATCCGAACAGTGCCCATATGACGCCACTTGAGTCCCCTGACTGGTTTGCAGAACAGATTGCGAATTGGCCTGCGGTCGATGGGAAGTAGCGACTTAGGAAGAAGAGCGCTTCGCCCTTAGCCTGGGCTGTTAAAAAGTTGGTGTTGCCATAGTTTTCGAGTGTCCGTTTTTATTCCTCATTCCAGTGAACACAGTTGCGGGCGTCGCAGGGGCGCAGAGAAAAAAGCTGTGCTGAGCGAATTGACATTGAGCAAGTTTGTGCAGGAGCGTCGCATTGCCTTCCCCTTTTTTTCGTGCTCGTGCTCGTGCTCGAATCTCGAGTAAGAGTACCGCTGCGCTGAGTACGAATCGGCGGGGCGGAGGCGCCAACTTGGCCAATGTTCCTTGCACTCCTACCCCTCACCCCCAGCCCCTCTCCCCGAAGCGGGGCGAGGGGAGCAGATATCTTAAAGCGCAGCGCGTGCTAGGACGCCAAAGCTGTGTCCGACGGGGACGAGCCCCGGTCGGACAAGAAGCGAATCGGAGAACGAAACTTG